>NZ_JBHZCN010000021.1:71014-103069 GCF_042755465.1 Kitasatospora sp. NPDC059160
GTTTGGTCGGCTGTTTTCTTGGGTGTGTCCTTTCCTGTTGGGGGGGGGGTGGGGGGGGTTGGGGGTGGTGGTGGGGGGGGTGTGGGGGTGGTGGGGGGGCCCGGGGGGCGGGCCCCCCCGCTCCACTCTCGTCTAGAAGAAGCCGACCGCGTCGGGGGAGTAGCTGACCAGCAGGTTCTTGGTCTGCTGGTAGTGCTCCAGCAGCGCCTTGTGGGTCTCCCGCCCGATGCCGGAGTTCTTGTAGCCGCCGAAGGCCGCGTGGGCCGGGTAGGCGTGGTAGCAGTTCGTCCAGACCCGGCCCGCCTGGATGGCGCGCCCGGCCCGGTGGGCGGTGTTGATGTTGCGGGTCCACACGCCCGCGCCCAGCCCGTACTGGGTGTCGTTGGCGAGCGACACCCCCTGGTCGAAGCCGTCGAAGCGGGTGACCGAGACCACCGGGCCGAAGATCTCCTCCTGGAAGACCCGCATGCTGTTGACGCCCTCGAAGACCGTCGGCGTCACGTAGTACCCGCCGGCCAGCGCGCCGCCGAGCTCGGCGCGTTCGCCGCCGACCAGGACCTTGGCGCCCTCCGCCTGGCCGATCTCGAAGTAGGAGAGGATCTTCTTCAACTGCTCGGTACTGGCCTGCGCGCCGACCTGGGTCGCGGTGTCGAGCGGGTTGCCCTGGCGCATGGCGCGCACCCGGGCCAGGCCGTCGCCGAGCAGCCGCTCGTAGACCGGGGTCTCGATCAGCGCGCGGCTGGGGCAGGTGCAGACCTCGCCCTGGTTGAGGGCGAACATCGCGAAGCCCTCGACGGCCTTGTCGTAGAACGCGTCGTCGTCGGCGGCGACGTCCGCGAAGAACAGGTTGGGGCTCTTGCCGCCGAGCTCCAGGGTCGCCGGGATCAGGTTGTCCGCGGCGGCGCGGGCGATCAGCCGGCCGGTGCTGGTCTCGCCGGTGAAGGCGAGCTTGCGGACCCGGGGGCTGGCGGCCAGCGGGGCGCCGGCCTCCTCGCCGAAGCCGGTGACGATGTTGAGCACGCCCGGCGGCACCAGGTCGGCGGTCAGCTCGGCGAGCAGCAGCACCGAGGCCGGGGTCTGCTCGGCCGGCTTGAGCACCACGGCGTTGCCGGCCGCGAGCGCCGGGGCGAACTTCCAGACCGCCATCAGGATCGGGAAGTTCCACGGGATGATCTGGCCGACCACGCCGAGCGGCTCGTGGAAGTGGTACGCCACGGTGTCCTCGTCCAGCTGGGAAAGGCTGCCCTCCTGGGCCCGCAGCGCGCCGGCGAAGTAGCGCAGGTGGTCGACGGCGAGCGGGAGGTCGGCGGCCAGCGTCTCGCGGACCGGCTTGCCGTTCTCCCAGCTCTCCGCGACCGCCAGCTGCTCCAGGTTGGCCTCCATCCGGTCGGCCATCCGCAGCAGCACCCGGGCGCGCTCGGCCGGGGAGGTGCGGCCCCAGGCCGGGGCGGCGGCGTGGGCCGCGTCCAGGGCGGCCTCGATGTCCGCCGCGGTGCCGCGGGCGACCTCGGTGAAGACCTCGCCGGTGACCGGGGTCGGGTTGTCGAAGTACTCGCCGCGCGCCGGGGGCGTCCAACCGCCGCCGATCCAGTGGTCGTACCGGGAGCGGTAGGCGACGATGCTGCCGGGCGCGCCGGGGGGCTGGTAGACCGTCATGCTCTGTGTCTCCTCGCGACGTCGGGCGCCCCGGCGCCGAGCGGGCCGGGGGCGGCACGCCGGACCGCCGCCCGGTCGGGGGCGGTCCGGCGGAGGGTGCGGACACGCAGTCGGGCCGGCGCCCCGCCGGGGCGCCCGCCGACGAGCACGATAACCGCCGGGCGCGCGGCGCGGCTACGGTCCGTACGACCGGCTCGTACGGACGGTGGGGGTTCCGGACGTTCCGGGCCGGGCGCGCGGGGCGCGTCCGACGGCGCGCGGTCCCGGGCGCGCCTCGGACGGGCCCGGGCGGAGCCGGACGGCGTCGGGCCGGGGTGGGTCAGACCGCGTGGTACCGGCCGGTGCGGGCTTCCCAGCTCAGGTAGCCGGCCAGCCAGGTGAGCAGCCCGTCGGCGTACCGCTGGGCGATCGCGCTCTCGATCCGGGACAGGCCCAACTCCCGGTACACGTCCGGCAGTCGGCCGTGCAGCTCGGCGCAGCGCTCGACCATCAGCTGGGCCTCCGCCATCACCGCGGCGCAGGCCTCCTCGGCCGAGCAGTGGCGCTCGCGCTGGACGATCATGACCAGGTTGTTCACGTCGCCGCGCGGGGCCTCCAGCGGGAACGAGCGCACGTCGTTGGAGAGCGACGGTATGTCGGCCGCCAGCTGGCGGAGTTGACGCAGGACCGGGTGGTGCAGCACGGAGGCGGGGACCTCGAACTGGCCGAGTCGTTCGACCATGTCGAAGATGGTCTCCATCGCCGCGGTTCCCCGTCTGAGTTCGAGGTAGCCGTCCCGGTCGGGCGGGCGCGCGGAGATCCGGCCGGCCGCCTCGGCCGGGTGACTGGCGAAGTAGTACTCCCAGTTGTAGGCGGCGCGGGCCTGCCAGCGGGCGGGCATGCCGCGCACGCTGCGGCTCCACAGGTCGGCGAAGGCGGTCTCGACCGGGGAGCGCTGGTCGGGGCGGGCGCCGTGCAGGACGGCGATCAGCCGTTCGCAGATCGGGGCGACCTCGGCCGGCCGGCGGCCGAGCGGGCCGTCGAACTGGTCGTCGAAGAGGAAGTAGAACCCCATCAGGTCGGCCGCCAGGGCGAGTTCCTCCGGTCCGGCGTCCGGGTAGCCGAGCGCGGCGAGGTCGACCACCTCCCAGTGGGCGTAGCCCGGGTGGTCGGCGTCGGGGAGCAGCGGGTGGCGGACCAGCCAGTCGCGGTGCACCGCGGTGGCGTACGGGCCGTGCGGACTGCGGCGGTGCGGGAACGGGATCTGAAGTGAGGTGTCGTCAGACATCGGACTCCCGGTGCAGCGGTGGGTGGGGGCGCTTGTGGTTCGAGCACTGAGTGTGGGGGGAGTTGACGCGGCGGGGCGCGGGGGGTGAGGGTGGTTGCGCAAGATCATCCGCGCCTCGCGGGCCGTAGGGTATCTGATGTAATGATCGGACGTTAGGGATATAGGGCAATTGCCCTTGGCAAGCCGTCCGAACCCTCGCCGTCCGCCCCAGCCTGCGCGAATGCCGCACAGCGAGCCCTACACGGCGCTAACCTCGGCTCCACGAACAGTAGTGACGGGCCGGCTCCCCGCGCGTGGCGGGGCGGAGCCGCGAGCGGGTGAGGCGGAGGCGCGACGGTGACCGATCAGGGCAACGAACTTCGGACGGGAACCGGTTCCGAACGGGACGAGGACGGCCCCGCGCCCCGGGTCAGGCTGCGCGACCGCGACACCGAACTGCGCTCCGTGGAAGCGGCCGTCGACCGGCTCTGCCGGGAGTTCGCCGCCGGCGGCACCGAGATCGGCGAACTCCTCGCCTTCTCCGGCCGCCCCGGCATCGGCAAGACCAGCCTGCTGCACGAGGTCCGACGGATCGCCAGCCTGCGCGAGGGCGCCACCGTGCTCTTCGCCCGCGGCGGCGAACGGCAGTTCAAGGAGCCCTACCACGTGCTCCGCCAGCTCCTCCAGCCCGTCCTGACCCGGCTGGAGGCCGACGAGTTCAGCCAGGTCATGGGCACCTGGGAGGAGGTCGTCGGACCGGCCATGGGCCTCAAGCAGCCCAAGGCCGGCGCCCGCCGCCTCGACCCCCAGGGCGTCCGCGACGGCCTCGACTACGTCCTCACCCAGCTCGCACCGCGCCGCGCACCGATGGTGATGATCGTCGACGACCTGCACTGGGCGGACGCCGAATCCCTCTCCTGGCTCGCCAAGTTCGCCGTCCGCTCCGGCGAACTGCCCGTCCTGCTGGTGTTCGCCTTCCGCGAGGACGAGAACGACTGGTTCGGCGAGACCCACGAACTGCGCCGCGGCGTCCTGGGCCTGGCGAGCCGCAAGCACGAACTCAGCCGGCTCACCCTGAACTCCGTCTCCGACATGATCCGCGCCGAACTCGGCGACCGGGCCGAGGACGCCTTCTGCTACGAGTTCTGGAACGTCGTCAACGGCAACCCCTTCGAGGCCGTCGCCCTGCTCGACCAGGTCCGCGACCAGGAGCTCGAACCCGTCGAGGAGAACTCCCGGCAACTGCGCGAACTCGCCGTCGACGCCACCGGGATGACCCTCAAGAGCTGGCTGGACCGGCTCGGCCCCGCCACCCTGCGCTTCGCCTGGGCCTGCGCCATGCTCGGCACCGACATCCGGATCGACCTGGTCACCCGGATCTCCACCCAGAGCGGCGAGGGCGCCCGCGAGTCCATCAAGCAACTGCGCAAGCAGCGCGTGCTCACCCAGGCCCCCAACGGCAACCTCGAGTTCGTCCACCCGCTGATCGCCAGCTCGATCTACAACACCATGCCGGAGGCCACCCGCCTCGGCATGCACGGCATCGCCGCCGTCGAGATCGAGAACGCCGGACTCGGCCTGCTCGCCGCCTCCCGCCACCTGGTCGAGACCCACTCCGGCGAGGGCGACGACCGGATCGTCAAGAAGCTGCGCCGCGCCGCCGTCGAGCACCAGCTGATCGGCGCCCCCGAAGCCGCCCAGCGCTGCCTGCACCGGGCGCTCAACGAGCCGCCCGCCGACGACATCAAGGCCGAGGTGCTGTACGAACTCGGCTGCTCCGCGCTGCTCACCGACCCCGGCGCCACCGTCAACCAGCTCAGGCTCGCCCTCGACCCCGACGAGGGGCCGCTGCGCCCCGAACTGCGGGTGGACGCCACCTTCCGGCTCTCCGAGGTGCTCGCCCACAGCGGTGAGCTGGGCCAGGCCGCCCTGGTCTGCCAGGAGGAGGCGGAGCAGACCACCGACCCGGTCCGGCGCCAGCGGCTCCAGGCGGCCTCGTTCATGTGGCACGCCTTCCGCAAGGCCGAGGAGAACGGGCCCGAACGCTCCCGTCGGCTGGAGCAGCTCTACCTCAACCTGGCCGGCCGGGAGGCCGCCGACCGGGCCGTGCTGGTGATGCGCGCCTGGGACCTCACCCTGCGCGGCGAACCCTCCACCGACGCGCTCGCGCTCGCCGACGAGGTCCTGGACGGCGGCCGGCTGCCCAAGGGCCTCGGCTGGACGGACACCACCTGGGGCTTCGAACTGCCCTCGATGCTCTGCCTCACGTACATCTACAACGACCGGATCGCCCAGGCCGAGCGGCTGGCCGCGGACGCCATCATCCAGTTCGAGCTGGCCGGTTGGAGCGGCGCCCACCGGGGCTTCGCGTACTTCCTGATGGGGCTGGCCCGGTTCCGCCGCGGACTGCTCGCCGAGGCCGAGGACTTCCTGCGCCGGGCCTACCGGATCTCCGAGCGGATCGGTGCCAAGCTGCCGCTGGCCTGGGACGCCGTCGGCGTGCTGGTGGACACCCTGATCGCCCGCGGCCGGGTCGACGAGGCCTGGGAGCTGGCCAACGAGTTCGGCTTCCACCCGCCGTACCACGCGACGGCCATGGTGCTGCCGGACGCGGCCTCGCGGTACGGCAAGCTGCTGGTCGCCAAGAAGCGGCACGCCGGTGCGGCCGCCGCGCTCACCGAGGCCAGGTCGCAGCTGGAGGTGCGCGGCTGGCGCAACACCGTCTGGGCGCCCTGGGCCGGGCACCTGGCCATCGCGATCTCGGCCGACGAGCCGGAGCGTGCCCGCGAGTACGCCCAGAAGGCCGTCGACGACGCCCGCAGGTTCGGCACCGCCTCGGCGATCGGCAGCGCGCTGCGGTTGCAGGCCCGGATCGCGGACGGCCAGCAGGCGGTGGAGCTGCTGGAGCAGGCCGTGGAGCACCTCGGGCAGTCCCCGGCCGGGTACGAGCACGCCGTCGCGCTGGTCGAGCTCGGCGCGGCGCAGCGCCGGGTCGGGCGGCTGGAGGACGCCCAGGAGTACCTGTACCAGGGCATCGAACTGGCCCAGCACTGCTCGGCGGAGCGGCTGGTCGACCGGGCCCGGCGGGAGCTGGCCAACTACGGCCTGCGGCCCAACCGGCTGGGGGTGCACGACTTCCAGGAGACGCTGGAGGCGCTCAGCGGGCCGGAGCGGGACGTCGCCGACCTGGCCGTCAAGGGCGTGCCGCCGCAGCGGATCGCGGAGCGGCTCGGGGTGCACCTGAGCCTGGTCAACCGGCGGCTGGCGGCGGTCTACCGCAAGGCGGGCACCGGGCCGGACGGGCTGGCCTCGGCGCTCGGGCTGCGGCCGGAGCCGGGCCAGGAGCCGGGGGAGTAGCGGGGCGGCTAGCGGGGGGCAGGGGGCGTCCGGGCGGCGCGCGTCCGGCGTACGGTGCCCGGCGGCCGGTGGCGTCCGGGCGGCGCGCGGTGGCGTGGGAGCGCCCCCGCCGGGGCCGCCCTCGCTAGGCTGACGGGCACCACGGGGGGCCGCTGCGACGCCCCCCGGACGGATCGGGACACCGGGCGGAGGCGGCAGCGCCGTCGCCAGTGAGGAGCAGGCCATGGCGAGCGAGGCCACCAGTGTGCGCCGCGAACCCCTCGACCGCTCGGGCGCGGGCGCGGCGATCCAGCGCTGGACGCTGACCTCCGGCCCGTACGAGGCGAGCGTGCTCAACCTCGGCGCCACCCTGCACACCCTCACCGCCCCGGACCGGGCCGGCCGCCCGGCCCAACTGCTGCTCTCCACCGACGAGCTGGCGCAGATCCTCGGCCCGGCCCGCCACTACGGCACGGTGGTGGGCCGGTACGCCAACCGGATCGACGGCTCCGTCGTCACCGTCGACGGCGAGGACCACCCGCTGGCCCCGACCGGCGGCGGGGTCACCATCCACGGCGGGCCGGACGGCTTCGCCCAGCGGATGTGGGCGGCCGAGCCGGTCGACGGCGGGGTGCGGCTGCGGCTGCACAGCCCGGACGGCGACCAGGGCTTCCCGGGCGCGCTGGACGTGACCGTCACGTACACCCTGACGCACACCCCGGGCGAGGGCGGCGAGCTGGTGATCGACTACCGCGCCGTCACCACCAGGCCGACGGTCGTCAACCTGACCAACCACGCGTACTTCAACCTTGCGGGTGAGGGCGGCGGCGACGTCCTGGGCCACCTGCTCACCCTGGACGCCGACGAGTACACCCCGGCCGACGAGCGGCAGATCCCGTACGGGCGGACCGAGCCGGTGGCCGGGACGCCCTTCGACTTCACCGTGGCTACCCCGATCGGCAAGTCGGTGCACGACGAGCACCCGCAGCTGGCCGGTCCGGGCGGCTACGACCACAACTGGGTGCTGCGCGCCCGACCGGCGGACGGCGGCCCGGCGCGGGCGGCGCTGCTGGAGGACCCGGTCAGCGGCCGCACCCTGGAGGTGCTCACCACCGAGCCGGGCGTCCAGGTCTACACCGCGAACAAGTTCCAGGGCGCGGTCACCGGCGCGCGCGGGGTGCCGTACGGGCCGTTCGCCGGGATCGCGCTGGAGACCCAGCACTTCCCGGACTCCCCGCACCACCCGGCGTTCCCGAGCACCGTGCTGCGGCCGGGGGAGGAGTTCCGCTCGACCACCGTGCTGCGGCTCGGGGTCAACTAGCGGACGGCCCGGGCGGGGCCGGGGTCGGCCGGGGCCCGTCGAGGTCCCGGCGCATGCAGAGCCGGGGCCAGCGGTCGAGGCCGTGCTCGGCCTCCAGTCGGCGGATCCGGCGCAGGCCCGGGGTGAGCTCGTCCTCGGCGAGCGGGCGGAAGCCGCAGCGGGCGTAGTACGGGGCGTTCCAGGGGACGTCCGCGAAGGTGGTCAGGGTGAGCGCGGGGGCGTCGGTGCCCTCGGCGAGGTGCTCGATCAGGGCCCGTCCGATGCCCCGGCGGGCGTGGCCGGGGTGGACCGAGACCTGTTCGACGTGCAGCGCGCCGTCCACCGGTTCGGCCAGCAGGTAGCCGACGATCGTCCCGTCGGGGGCCTCGGCGGCCAGGGCGGTGCCGTGTTCCAGGTAGGCGGCCAGTTCCTCCGGGGCGGGGGGCTCGTCCGCGGCGATCTCCGGCATCCCGATCTCCGCGAACGGGGCTCCGGCGGCCCGCTCCAGCTCGGTCAGCAGGGGCAGTTCGTCCTTCTCGACGGCTCTGATGCGCATGCGTCCAGTCTGCTGCAAGCGGTTTCCGGCCACGGAGGGTGGCTGCACCGGTCACCCGGGCTGGGACGAAGCGGACGGATGCGGACATCGCGCCGCGCCGTCCACTACCGTGCGGCCACGTCCAGGACACGCGGATGTAACGATCGCGGCTTCTTGCAGAAACTTGCTGCAAGACCTTTCCGTCGATCTTGCCCCGCTGTTAACTTCCTTCCCGAGCCCGACGGCAGCAACGGTGCGGTCGGCACGAGGCAGCCATTATGCGCCTGTCTCCGAACATCTCGGGCACCCCCACCCTCCTAGGAGTTCTCATGCGGCGTGGCATCGCGGCCTCTGCCCTCGTTGTGGCCCTCGCGGTCTCGATGGCTGCCTGTGGCAGCAGTGGCGGCTCCGGCTCCGACGGGAAGGCCGACGGCCCGGTCACCCTTACCTACTGGGACACGTCGAACGCCACCAACGAGGCTCCGAACTACCAGGAACTGGCCAAGAAGTTCGAGGCGGCCAACCCGAACATCAAGGTCAACTTCGTCAACGTGCCGTTCGACCAGGCGCAGAACAAGCTGCAGACCGCCATGGGGGCCAAGGGCGCGCCCGACGTGTTCCGCTCCGAGGTCGGCTGGACCGCCGCCTTCGCCAAGGCCGGCTTCCTGGAGCCGCTGGACGGCACCCCGGCCGCCGCCGACACCTCCGCCTTCCAGCCCAGCCTGATCCAGCAGGCCAGCTACGGGGGCAAGCTGTACGGCGTCCCGCTGGTCACCGACACCCTCGGCCTGCTCTACAACAAGGACCTCTTCGCCAAGGCCGGCATCACCGACGCCCCCAAGACCTGGGACGAGCTCAAGACCGACGCCGCCGCCGTCAAGGACAAGGCGGGCGTCGACGGCTTCTGGATGAAGGCCGCGGACGGCTACTACGCGATGCCGTTCCTGTTCGGCGAGGGCACCGACGCCGTCGACGCCGCCGCCAAGAAGATCACCGTCACCTCGCCCGAGGCCGTCAAGGGCATCGAGACCTACAAGTCGATGTTCACCTCGCCCGGCACCGCCAAGGCCGACGTCACCACCGACGCCTACGCCCACATGATGGACGCCTTCAACAGCGGCAAGGTCGCGGCGATCATCCAGGGCCCCTGGGAGATCACCAACATCTACAAGGGCTCCGCGTTCGCCGACAAGAAGAACCTCGGCATCGCCGCCGTCCCGGCCGGCTCCAGCGGCAAGGCCGGCGCCCCCACCGGCGGCCACAACATCGCCGTCTACGCCGGTGCCGACAAGGCCCACAAGGCCGCCGCGGAGAAGTTCGCCGCCTTCATGACCTCGGCCGAGAGCCAGGCCTTCATCGCGCAGAAGAACTCCACCCTGCCGACCCGCGCCGACGCCTACACCGCCGACGTCAAGGCCGACCCGGGCATCGCCGGCTTCCAGGCCATCCTCGGCAGCGCCAAGCCGCGCCCCGAACTGCCCGAGTACAGCTCGCTGTTCGACTCGCTCGGCACCAACCTCGGCAAGGCCGTCCAGGGCACCGGCACCCAGGACGCACTGAACACCGTGGCCACGGACTACGCCAAGCTCCTGCCGGGCTTCGCCAAGTAGTCCCCGCAGCCCGGCCCGCCGACCCCGGCGGGCCGGGCCGTCGGCTCCCCGAGGCCGTCGGTTCCCGCGAACCGCCGGCCTCCCCGAGAACCCCCGAGAAGGTGCAAACGATGTCAGTCGCCGTGCAGGGCGCCACCGGCAAGGGCAGCCGGGAGCGCGATCAGCGTCCGGGTCCGCTGGAGCGCCTCAAGCGCTCCTACGCCAAGCACTGGTACGCCTACGCGATGATCGCACCGGTGGTGCTGGTGCTCGCGGTGCTGGTGTTCTACCCGCTCGTCGAAGGCGTCTGGCTCACCCTCACGGACGCCAACAGCCTCAACGTCGCCCGCAAGATCGGCGTCAACGAGATCCCGGCCAGCTACCAGTACGTCGGCTTCCACAACTACGCCGACATCCTCTGGGGCCCCGGCTCGTACGACCGCTTCTGGTCCCACTTCGTGTGGACCATCGCCTGGACGGCCGTCTGCGTCAGCCTGCACTACACCCTCGGCCTCGGGCTGGCCGTGCTGCTCAACAAGAAGCTGCGCGGACGCGCGGCCTACCGGATGCTGCTGATCCTCCCGTGGGCCGTGCCGACCTTCGTCACCGTCTTCTCCTGGCGGCTGATGCTCTCCGACGGCGGCGTCGTCAACACCGTGCTCTCCACGCTGCACCTGCCCGAGCCCGGCTGGCTCACCGACCCGTGGGCGCAGAAGGCGGCCGCGATCCTGGTCAACACCTGGGCCGGCGTGCCGTTCATGATGATCTCGCTGCTCGGCGGCCTCCAGTCGATCCCGGCCGAGCTGTACGAGGCCGCCGAGATGGACGGCGCCACCCGATGGCAGCAGTTCCGCCACATCACCCTGCCCGGGCTGCGCTCCGTGTCCTCGACCGTCGTGCTGCTCGGCGTGATCTGGACGTTCAACCAGTTCAACGTCATCTTCCTGCTGTTCGGCAACGGCGCCCCGGACGCCCAGCTGCTGGTCACCTGGGCCTACCGCCTGGGCTTCGGCCAGATCCCCCGGGACTACGCCGGGTCCGCCGCGTACGGCGTGATCCTGCTGTCCATCCTGATCGTCTTCACCGCCTTCTACCGGCGCTGGCTCGCCCGCAACGAGCAGGCCAACGGCTAGGGGCTCGTCCCCCCCAGGCCCCGGACCCAGTTGACCCACGAAGGCAGGTAACCCGATGAGCACCACCACCGAACGCCCCGCCCCCGCGGCGGCCGCGGCCCCGGCCGCCCGCCCGGCGAAGTTCCGGCCGCGCGGCGAGAGCAGCCCGCTGTCCAAGGCGCTGTCCCACGGCGTCCTGATCGTCGCCAGCCTGATCGCGCTGTTCCCGATCGCGTGGATCCTCTTCGTCTCGCTCGGGCCGGACAAGAACGACTACCTCCACCCCGGTGACATCTTCGGCAAGATCACGCTGTCGAACTACCAGAAGGTGCTGGGCGACACCGACTTCTTCACCTGGTTCGGCAACTCCCTGCTGGTCGCCGGGGTGACCACGGTGTTCGGCGTGCTGCTCGCCGCCACCGCCGGGTACGCCGTGTCCCGGATGAAGTTCCCCGGGCACAAGCCGCTGATGTGGTCGCTGCTGGTCACCCAGATGTTCCCGATCGCGGTGCTGATCGTGCCGATGTACACCATGCTCTCCGCGCTCGACCTGCTGGACAGCTACCCCGGGCTGATCCTGGTCTACTCCACCACCACCGTGCCGTACTGCGCCTGGCTGATGAAGGGCTACTTCGACACCATCCCGGTGGAGATCGACGAGGCCGGCCGGGTCGACGGGCTCAGCCCGTTCGGCACCTTCTGGCGGCTGGTGCTGCCGCTCGCCCGCCCCGGCCTGGCGGTGGCCGCGTTCTACTCCTTCCTCACCTACTGGGCCGAGGTGCCGTTCGCCTCCACCTTCATGCTCAGCTCGGACAAGTACACGCTGGCCGTCGGCCTGCAGAGCTTCGTCAGCGAGCACGACGCCCAGTGGAACCTGATGGCCGCCACCGCCGTGCTGATCGCGATCCCCTCCGCGGCCTTCTTCTACCTGGTGCAGCGCCACCTGGTCACCGGCCTGACCGCCGGTGCCTCCAAGTCGTAACGCTCCCAGGCCCCTTGCTTCCCAGCGCTCCTCCGATCCCCAAGGGATACCGTCCATGACCCAGAACCTGGCCGACACCTCCCGGCCTGCCGCCGACACCGCTCACGAGGCGGCCGCCCCGGCTCCTGTGCGTGGCGGCGCGTCCAGAGACTGGTGGCGGGACGCGGTCATCTACCAGGTGTACCCGCGCAGCTTCGCCGACTCCAACGGGGACGGCATGGGCGACCTGCCCGGCATCCGCAGCCGCCTGCCGTACCTGCGGGACCTCGGTGTGGACGCCGTCTGGCTCTCCCCCTTCTACGCCTCGCCGCAGGCCGACGCCGGCTACGACGTCGCCGACTACCGCGCCGTGGACCCGATGTTCGGCACCCTGCTGGACGCCGACGCGCTGATCCGGGACGCCCACCTGCTCGGCCTGCGGATCATCGTCGACCTCGTCCCCAACCACTCCTCGGACCAGCACGAGTGGTTCCAGCGCGCCCTGCGCGAGGGCCCCGGCTCCCCGCTGCGCGACCGCTACCACTTCCGCCCCGGCAAGGGGGAGAACGGCGAACTGCCGCCCAACGACTGGGAGTCCATCTTCGGCGGCCCGGCCTGGACCCGCACCGAGGACCCGGACGGCACCCCCGGCGACTGGTACCTGCACCTGTTCGCCCCCGAGCAGCCCGACTTCAACTGGGAGAACCCGGCCGTCGCCGACGAGTTCCGCTCGATCCTGCGGTTCTGGCTGGACATGGGCGTGGACGGCTTCCGGATCGACGTCGCCCACGGCCTGGTCAAGGCCCCCGGCCTGCCCGACCTCGGCGGCTCCGACCAGCTCAAGCTGCTCGGCAACGACGTCATGCCGTTCTTCGACCAGGACGGCGTGCACGAGATCTACCGCAGCTGGCGCCGGATCCTCGACGAGTACCCGGGGCAGCGGATCGGCGTCGCCGAGGCCTGGACCCCGACCGTCCAGCGCACCGCCAACTACGTCCGCCCCGACGAGCTGCACCAGGCCTTCAACTTCCAGTACCTGGGCACCGGCTGGGACGCCACCGCGCTGCGCGAGGTGATCGACCTCTCGCTCGACTCGATGCGCCCGGTCGACGCCCCCACCACCTGGGTGCTGTCCAACCACGACGTCACCCGGCACGCCACCCGGTTCGCCAACGAGCCCGGCCTCGGCACCCAGATCCGCACCCCCGGCGACCGCGCGCTCGGCCTGCGCCGCGCCCGTGCCGCCACCCTGCTGATGCTCGCGCTGCCCGGCTCCGCGTACGTCTACCAGGGCGAGGAGCTCGGCCTGCCGGACGTCACCGACCTGCCCGACGAGGTCCGCCAGGACCCGTCCTTCTTCCGCCAGGCCGGCCAGGACGGCTACCGCGACGGCTGCCGGGTGCCGATCCCGTGGTCCGGCACCGAGGCCCCGTACGGCTTCGGACCGGCCGCCGGCGGGCCGTCCTGGCTGCCGCAGCCCGCCGAGTGGGCCGGGCTCAGCGTCGAGGCGCAGACCGGCGACCCGTCCTCCACGCTGGAGCTCTACCGCAGCGCGCTGGCCGTGCGCCGGGCGCAGCCCGACCTCGGCGCCGGCACCGGGGTCGAGTGGCTGGACGCCCCCGAGGGCACCCTCGCCTTCCGGCGCGGCTCCTTCGTCTGCACGGTGAACACCACCGGCGAGCCGGTGCGGATACCCGCCCCCGGCCGGCTGCTGCTCTCCTCGACCGAACTCGGGGTGGACGGCGGCGAGACCGTGCTCGCACCGGACAGCACCGGCTGGTGGGCGGTCTGACGTGGGTGCAATAGGCTCTGGGCCCGTGACTACGGCGCGACTCTCAGACATCGCGGCGCAGGCGGGGGTCAGCGAAGCCACCGTCTCCCGCGTGCTCAACGGCAAGGCGAACGTCTCCGCGGCCACCAGGCAGACCGTCCTGGCGGCGCTCGACGTGCTCGGCTACGAGCGGCCGACCCGGCTGCGCCAGCGCAGTGCGGGCCTGATCGGGCTGATCACACCGGAGTTGAGCAACCCGATCTTCCCCGCGCTGGCCCAGGTGATCGAGCAGGTGCTGAGCCGGCACGGGTTCACCCCGGTGCTGTGCACCCAGACGCCCGGCGGGTCCACCGAGGACGAACTGGTCGAGATGCTGGTCGACCGGGGGGTGGCGGGCATCGTCTTCGTCTCCGGGCTGCACGCCGACTCCACGGCCGACCACGACCGCTACGCCCGGCTGTCCGGGCGCGGGGTGCCGTTCGTGCTGATCAACGGCTACAGCGAGAAGATCGAGGCGCCGTTCATCTCGCCGGACGACCGCTCCGCGATGTGGATGGCCGTCCAGCACCTGGCCGAGCTCGGGCACGAGCGGATCGGCCTGGCGGTCGGGCAGCGGCGGTACGTGCCGGTGCTGCGCAAGATCGAGGGCTTCACGGCGGCGATGCGCGAGGTGCTCGGGCGCAGCCGGGAGGAGGCCGAGGACCTCGTCCACCACACGCTGTTCAGCGTGGAGGGCGGGCACGCGGCGGCCGGCGCCCTGCTCGACAAGGGCTGCACGGCGATCGTCTGCGGCAGCGACATGATGGCGCTCGGCGCGATCCGGGCGGTCCGCCAGCGCGGGCTGTCGGTGCCGCAGGACGTCTCGGTGGTCGGCTTCGACGACTCGCCGCTGATCGCCTTCACCGAGCCGCCGTTGACCACCATCCGCCAGCCGGTCGAGGCGATGGCGACGGCGGCGGTGGACGCGCTGCTGGAGGAGGTCGGCGGGAACTCCGCCCAGCGCGGGGAGTTCATGTTCCAGCCGGAGCTGGTGATGCGCGGGTCCACCGGGGCCTGCGCGCGCTGAGAACGGGTGGTCCGGGCGGACCGGGCCGACCGACGGGCCCCGGAGGGCGGTTGCTCTCCGGGGCCCGTCGGCGTGCGGTGCCCGGGGGCGGTCGGTCCGGATCTGTCAGATCGGCCGGTCCGGTCGGCCGGCGGTCGGTCGGACCTGCTGGGTGTACGGGCACGCCGGAGCCCCGGGAGGAGCGGAGGCTCTTCCCGGGGCTCCGGCGTCAGCCGTCGGCGGCCGCGCGGTCCCTGGTCGCTCAGACCCGGCCGGCGAAGTCCGGGGCCCAGTTGGCGACGGTCTGGAGACGGACGCCCGAGCTCGGGTTGGCGGCCTCGACGTACTGGCCGTTGCCGATGTAGATGGCGACGTGGTAGACGCCCGAGTCCTGGCCGTTGTTGGACCAGAACAGCAGGTCGCCCGGCTGCAGGCTGTCCAGCGAGACGTGGGTGCTGGCGGCGGCCTGGTCGGCGGCGACGCGCGGGATGTTGATGCCCGCGGCGCGCAGCGCGGCCTGGGTCAGGCCGGAGCAGTCCCAGCCGCCGTTGCCGGTGCCGCCGTAGACGTACGCCTGGCCGACCTTCGACTGGGCGAAGGAGACCGCGGCGGCCATGCTGCCGGAGGCGGCCGGGGCCGGGGCCGGGGCCGGGGTCTGCGCCTGGGCGGCGGGCTTCGACGCGGGCTTGGTGGCGGACGGCTTGCTCTGGGCGGTCGGCTTGGCGTTCACGGCACCGCCGTTCGAGGCCTGGCCGGCCTTCTTCGAGCGGTCGAACCAGGTGAAGTCCGAGCCGGACTTGGCGGCGGAGCCGTCGGCCTGGGCCGAGGTGCCGTCACCGAAGGTCAGCTGCTGGCCCGGGTAGATGGTGTCCGGGCCCTCGGTCAGGGTGCTGCGGTTGAGGTCGTACAGCCGCTGCCAGCCGCCCTGGACGTTGTGCTTGTCGGCGATCGAGGACAGCCAGTCGCCGTCGACGACGGTGTAGCCGCCGGCCTGGGCCTGCGCCTGGCGCTTCTGGGCCCAGGTGCTGTCGGCGGACGGGGCGGAGGCGGCCGCGGCGTCGTCGGAGGCCTGGGCCTGGTCCTGCGCGGGGGCGGCGGGCTTCGCGGCCGGCTTGCTCGGGGCGGCCGGCTTGGCGGCGGGCTTGGCCGCGGTGGAGCCGGCCGAGGTGTCGACGGTGGGCGCGGCGCCGCCCTTGGTCAGACCGGCCTGGACGGAGCAGACCGGCCAGGCGCCGGGGCCCTGCGAGGCAAGGACCTTCTCGGCGACGGAGATCTGCTGGTCCTTGGTGGCCTGGTCGGCCTGCGGGGCGTAGCTGGTGCCGCCGAAGGCGGCCCAGGTGCTGGAGGTGAACTGGAGGCCGCCGTAGAAGCCGTTGCCGGTGTTGATGCTCCAGTTGCCGCTGCTCTCGCACTGGGCGACCTTGTCCCAGGTGGCGACGGAGGCGGCGTTCGCGGTGCCGGTGGTGAGGCAGGGGACGGTGAGGCCGACGCCGGCGACGCCGAGGGCGGCGATCACGCGACGGGTGCGGCTGGACAGGCGGTTGCCGTTGGAAGGCAGCATGAAGACGCGGTCCTCTCCCACGCCTGCGAGGTGAGCTGTCGGATTCGGGCTGGAGTTGCCCGGCCGCGCTGTGGGCGCGGCTTCACCCCTAGCCCTGGACCGTTCCGGAAAACGGTCCGGGGCGACTTACCTGTGGTTCCCCCGCTCCTGCCGTGATGCGATTTCGCGCTGCCAGGACATCCGACGGCAGGACTCGGCGTCGCGGATGAACTGGGTCCGTGTGGTCACGAACGGGGAGCACGTTAAGCAGACTTAAGTTAAAACTGCAAATACCTGTGATGCGCATCACGGTTTAGTGGAAAACGTCAAATGGGCCGTAATTCATGATCGTAAATGATCGTTTTCCGGCAATATCGCAGCGGATTCTCATAACTGGCTCCGCCTCAGAAAAGAGGTGACGGAGCGTTGGGGCACAAGGGGCGCGCGCCCGAGGCGCGGGGGAGCGGTAGTGAATCGCGCGCTGGGGAACGCGCCCGTCATTCGCCGAGTGTCCATTGACAAATGAGCTGGAAACGGACATTGCGCCGCATTGCCCGCTTAGCGCACCAGCGGGGTGAATCGGAACACGGCGAAAGGGCCCGGAACGAGGTCGTTCCGGGCCCTTTCGGCAGTGCGGGTCCGCCGGCGGTGGCCGACGGGCGTTCAGTGGGTCGTGCTAGCCCTCCACGGGCCCTTCGGCGGCCGCGTGGGCGCGTCGGGAGCCCTCCCCGGCCCCGACGGCGGCCGCGGCCTCCGCCTCGGCCTCGGCGAGCTCCTCCGCCGTCGGCACCGGCAGGGCGGCCAGGTAGGTGGAGGCGATCAGCTGGCCGACCGTCGGGTAGGCGCCCAGCGGTGCGGCCGACGGGCAGCCGGTCTCCTCGGCGGCCGTGGCGAGCAGCTCCGGGTCCGCCTCCGGGCCGATGACGAGCGGGGCCAGGGCCGGGCGCTCGGAGCCGGTCTCCCGGAGGTGGCCGACGGCGGCGGCGACGGAGCCGGGCACGTCGAGCGCGGCGGCGACGACCGGCACGGCCAGTCGGGCGGCCAGCAGCACGCCGGTGATCCCGGCCGCGGCGGCCGCGTCCTCGCCGCCGACGGTGGTCAGGACCACGCCGTCCGCAGCGGTCGCGATGGCGAACAGCCGGGCCCGGTCGGCCCGCGCCAGCCCGGCCTCGGACAGCCGGACGTGGACGGCCTCGGCCAGCAGCGGGTGCGGGCCCAGCGCGTCGGTGACGGTCGCGCCGTACTGGGCGGCGAGGGCGTGAAGCCCGGTCAGGAAGTCGTGCGGGCCCGGGACCAGCGGCACCACCACGGGCGTCGGCAGTCCGGCCTCGGCGGCCGCCTCCAGCAGCTCCGCGACGGTGCGCTCCTGCGGGTCCGCGGCCGCGGCGTCGGCGGCCGGGAGGTAGCCGACCGCGGCCTGGACGCCGGTGTGCTCACTGCGGACGATCGAGAGGAGTTCCTCGACGACCGAACGGGACTCGGGCCCCGCGGTCGCGGGTACGGCGAGCACCAGGGCCGGCGAGCCGGTGCGGATCTCGGGGCGCTCGGGGCGGCGGTGGCGCCCCCGCGCACGGGAACCTGGAGTGCGGACGGGCAGTGGCGCGCCCGGGATGGCTGCGGTGCTCATGCCGGAGATCGTAGGACATCTGCCCGTCAGGCCTGCAGTCGGCTGCCGTACGGGCTTCGGGCGGTCGCGGTGCGGAGGTCGTGTCCCGGCCGCCCCGGTCCGGGGCGATTGCCCACAATCCGGACATTCCTCGCCCAAGCCCCGTACGGAGTCCCTCAGTTGCCCTGACGTGTCCCGCGGGGTGGCGCGTTGCACCGGAGTCGCGTGAGATGTCTCACAGCCGCCGGGCGGCCTGACGGAGGGTCACGGGAGGGCGACTCCCGGCATTCGAAGATCAACATTCAGCGGGGAACCGCTCACGGCCGGTTATGGACGAACCGTCGATTCAGTCGCCTATGTCCGTTTACGTACCGTCAGGAGAAGGGTCCGTGAAGAGTTCGCGGCGACCGTCGAAAAGCCTCGTGCACCTGCAATGTCCCGTGCTGATGCACGTGCACTGCGGCTATCATCACGTCAAGTGAGGCGTTGTGCCGGGCCGGTACGGGGCCGGTCCGTTCGTTCGGCGGGTGCCGGGGCGCCGCGCTGGACGACAACTCCGGAGCTCTTCGGGAGACTTCTATGCACGACTCGCAGGACACGCACGGTTCCGACCACGCCCACAACGGGATGGCCGCCGCCGACCTCACGGGGGTGGTCTGGCAGAAGAGCCGGCACAGCAACTCCCAGGGAAACTGCGTCGAGTTCGCGGCCCTGCCGGGCGGCGACGTGGCGATGCGCAACTCGCGCTTCCCGGACGGCCCGGCGCTCATCTACACCCGGGCCGAGATCGCGGCCCTGCTGCTGGGTGCCAAGGACGGGGAGTTCGACCACCTCGCGGTCTGACCGGCCGCTGCTCCACCATCGGGGGGCCGTCGTGGGTGCTGACACCACGACGGCCTTTGTCTTTGTCCGGGCCCGGAGCCGGAGTGCCTGGAGCCGGAGTGCCCGGAGCCGGAGTGCCCGGAGTGGGAGTGTCCGGTGTGGGAGCGCCCGGAGTGGGAGCGGGCAGCCGCCCTCGGCGCACTGATCACGTCCCGGCCCGGCGCGCGGGCGGGCCGGAGGTCCCGGGGTGTGGTCCTCCCGGGTCGTTCCTCGGCCGGCCTGGGCCACGGGGCGGGCCCTAGGCCGAGCGCCGGTGCCGTCCACCGATCTCGACCCGGCCGGCCGGCGCGGTGCCGTCGAGCAGGGTGGCGTCCAGTCCGTTGCCGCAGCCGGTCTCCGCCTCGAACACGGCCCAGACCACCTTGCCGCTGCCCAACGGGTGCCAGCCCCAGGAGCGGCTGAACGACTCCACCAGGTGCAGTCCGCGGCCCGATTCGGCGACGAAGTCCGCCTCCCGGGCCACCGGGCCGGCACTGCTCGGGTCGCTCACCGCGCAGACCACCTGGGGGGCGCGGTGCACCAGGCTTATTCGGATCGGCAGCCGCCCTTCTGGGGTCGGCTGTATGGGAAAGTCGTACTCGCCCAGGGCGCCGCCCGAGGGGTCGGGCCGTGCGCCGATCGCATGCCGGAGCGCGTTGGTCACGAGCTCCGAGGCCACCAGGGCGACGTCGTCGAACAGCTCCATCAGGCCCCAGCGCTGGAGCGAGGCCCGGGCGAAGTCGCGTGCGGTTCTCACGGCTTCGAAGCGAGGAGCGAGCGTACAGGTGACCACATGGGGGTCAACTGCCAAAGCCGTACCGGTGCTCATGAAGAGCTCCTCCCATAAGGGGGCGGACACGGCTGGACCCGCCGGGGTCATGCCGGTCACCTCCGACTCGCTCGGCCGCTCGGCCGCCCCCTCGACCAGGCGCGCGCGCACTCGAACGCCCGATGGCGCGGGGGACGCCGTCGGGCCGGTGCACGGAGTCGCGCGTGGGGTCGACGCGGAGCCCGCGGGATTGCCAGGGATGTGCAGGTGCACGTGCACCATGGTGGTGTGCGCTCACTGCAGATGCAAGAGTCGATTCACGTGCAGTCGCACTATTGGCATATGCAAGCGCCGGATGCACGTGCATCCTGGTGTGCGGAGTGCGGAACTGATAGGAACATCCGTCAGTATCGGCACCGTGAGCGCTCAACTGATGGCAGACTGTGCGCTGTTTGCCCTAGGTGGAGGTTTCGACCGCATGACCACAGTTCAGCCGGGCGGCGGCTCGATGGTCCGCCGGATCCTCCTCGGCTCGCAGTTGCGGCGCCTGCGAGAGGCGCGCGGCATCACCCGAGAGGACGCGGGCTACGCGATCCGCGCGTCCGAATCCAAGATCAGTCGCATGGAGCTCGGCCGGGTCAGCTTCAAGGAGCGCGACGTCGCCGACCTGCTGAGTCTCTACGGCGTCGACGACGGCCTGGAGCGGGAGGCCCTGCTCGGCCTGGTCCGCGAGGCCAACAAGTCCGGCTGGTGGCACAGCTTCAACGACGTGCTGCCGGGCTGGTTCCAGACCTACGTCGGCCTGGAGGAGGCCGCCCAGCTGATCCGCACCTACGAGGTGCAGTTCATCCCCGGACTGCTGCAGTCCGAGGAGTACGCACGGGCGGTTTTCGGCCAGAGTCGGCCGGTCATCAGCGAGGAGGAGGTCGAGCGCCGGGTCAGTCTCCGGCTGCGCCGCCAGAAGCTGCTGACCGAGGGCGCCAGTCCGCGTCTGTGGGCGGTCATCGACGAGGCGGCGCTGCGCCGGCCGGTCGGCGGGCCCAAGGTGATGCGCGGCCAGGTCCAGTACCTGATCGACGTCGCCGAGCAGGCCAACGTGGTCATCCAGGTCATGCCGTTCCGCTTCGGCGCGCACGCGGGCGAGTCCGGGGCGTTCACGATCCTGCGCTTCCCGGAGCAGGACCTCGCGGACGTGGTCTACCTGGAGCAGCTCACCAGCGCGCTCTACCTGGACAAGCGGGACGACGTCGACGCGTACGTCCAGGTCATGGAGCGGCTCTGCGTGGACAGCCTCACGCCGGAGCGCACCATAGACCTGCTCTCCTCGATCCTCAAGGAACGCTGAGCAACTCCTGGGCGGGGGCCGGGAGATCCTCCCGCTCCCGCCCGGGAGGCGGCTCGTCCGCACGGCAGCCCGAGTCGGCCGCAGGCCCCGTCAACCGCGGGCCCGCGGCCGTTCGCGTTCCGGCGGCAGCGGCTGCGGCGGGCGGCCCAGTTCCCAGGGCAGGTCGTAGCGGCGGAACAGGTCGGCCCGGATCGGCGCCAGCGGGATCTCCGCGCCCGGCAGCAGCACCCCGATGCAGCCGCCCATCAGCGCACTGCGCAGCACCGCGTGTTCGGCGACCGGGTCCGGTGCGCCCCAGTCGACGAGCAGGCCCTGGAGGATCGCGCCGAGCTGCTGCTGCTCCGGATCCTGGACGAAGGCGCCGGTGTCCGGATCGAGGATGAGCGCCAGGTGCGAGCGCATCACCCGGGGGTGGTCCAGGGCCAGGGCGAGGACGGCGTCTATCGCGCGGGCCAGCCGTCCGGCGGGGGTGGCGTCCGGCGCCAGCTCGGCCAGGGCGCCGGAGAGCGACTGGTGCATCAGCCGGTGCGTCGCGGCCTGCATCAGCAGTCGTTTGCCGTCGAAGTAGTACGAGAGCAGACCGCGGGCGAGGCCGGCCCGTTCGGCGATGTCGGTCAGCGTGGTGCCCGCGTAACCGTGCTGGTCAACCAGTTCGACGGTGGCGCGCATGATGCGTCGGCGGGAGCGTTGCCGCATCTCCTCGTTGACCGAATCCCCGCGAGGTGCCATCGTGTCTGCTCCGAACGTTCGTTGACTCCGGGCCAATATACTTGCGGAGCCGCAGTCGCGCCGTGGAACCGTGCGTCCTCACGCGGGCGCCGCCCGGGCGGCCGGTACAGAGACGGCCGGCTCCACCAACACGGGGGTTTGGTGGAGCCGGCACCAGTGCCCGACGGCCGGGAGGCCGTTCGGGGCGGAGCCAGTGGGTCAGCGCTCGGTCAGGACTTCGGTCCGGGCCACGGACGGCGCGGCGGACGGGTAATCATAATCCGGCACCGGAGCGGGAGTTGCCCGGCGGCGTCGGTCCACCAGGGCGCCGGTCGCGGCGACGACCAGACCGATCAGCGCGACCGCGGTGACCAGGACCAGCGCCGGCCGGTAGCCGTCCAGCTGGGCCTGCGGGCTGTCGCCGCCCGCGCTCCCGGCCGTGAGCATCGCGGTCACCCCGGCCAGCACCACCGCGGTGCCGACCTGGATCGCGGTGTTCACCAGCCCCGAGGCCAGCCCCTGCTCCTCGTCCGCCACCCCGTCGGTGGCGGCGATGTTCACCGAGGGGAAGGCCAGCGCGAAGCCCACGCCGAGCAGCAGCATCGAGGGCAGCACCAGGACCGGGTACGAGCTGTGCTCGTCCAGGCGCAGGAACAGGGCGAAGGCTCCGGTCAGGGCCAGCAGGCCGATCGGCAGCAGCCGGCCGGTGCCGAAGCGGTCCACGATCGGGCCCATGAACGGGGCCGAGAGCGCGATGAAGGCGCCGGCCGGCAGCAGGCCCAGGGCCATCTCCAGGGCCGACCAGCCGAGCAGGTGCTGGAGGTAGAGCGTGACGACGAACTGGAAGCCGCCGTACGCCCCGGCCATCGCGAAGGCGACGACGTTGGCCCGGGCCACCGAGCCGTTGCGGAAGATGCCGAGCCGGACCAGCGGGTGGGCGGCGCGGCTCTCGGCGAGCAGGAAGGCGGCGGCCAGCGCGGCCACCACGACCAGCGAGCCGAGGGTGCGCAGGCTCAGCCAGCCGGCGCCCTGGGCCTCGGTCACGGTGAAGACCAGCAGGAGTACGGTCGCGGTTCCGGTGATCGCGCCCAGCACGTCGTAGCCGCCCTTGGCGGGCTCCTCGACCGGGCGGGGGAGCAGCCGGACGGCGAACACCAGGGCGAGCAGGGCGACCGGGACGGGCATCAGGAAGGTCCAGCGCCAGCCGACCGAGGTGAGCAGTCCGCTCAGCACCAGGCCGAGCGAGAAGCCGCTGGCGCCGCAGGTGGTGTAGATCGACAGCGCCCGGTTGCGGGCCGGGCCCTCCGCGAAGGTCGTGGTGATGATCGAGAGGCCGGCGGGGGCGGTGAAGGCGGCGCTGACGCCCTTGAGGAAGCGGGCCGCGATCAGCAGGCCGCCGTCGTCGACCAGCCCGCCGACCAGTGAGGCGGCGGCGAAGACGCCGAGGGCGACCAGGAAGACCCGGCGGCGGCCGAGCAGGTCGGCGGCGCGGCCGCCGAGCAGCAGCAGGCCGCCGTAGCCGAGCACGTAGCCGGAGACCACCCACTGCAGGGTGGAGGTGGAGAGGTGCAGTTCGGAGCCGATGGAGGGGAGGGCGACGCCCACCATCGAGACGTCCAGGGCGTCCAGGAACATGGCGGCGCAGAGCACGAGCAGGGTGCCCCAGAGGCGGGGTGTCCAGTTCAACCCGCTGGTTGACGGAGCGTCGGGAGACGTGGCGGTCGCGGTGGTCATGGGGAGGACAGTACATGCACGTGCATTCAATGCAAATGAATTAGATGTGAACGCATAAATTTACGATGCACGTGCTAACCTGGCGGGGTGGCTGAACTCGACCCCCTCGAAGCCTCGGCGGAGGCCGGTCTGATCGCGGAATGGCGCGAGCTGCTGGCCCGGCACGCCTCGACCGTCTGCGCGCTCGACCGTGAGCTCGGCGAGAAGTACGGGCTGGGCATGAGCGAGTTCGAGGTGCTGGAACGCCTGGTGGAGGGCTTGGTGGCCGACGGCCGACAGGCCCTGCGGTCCAGCGAGCTGGGGCCGACCGTCCACCTGAGCCAGAGCGCGCTCTCCCGGCTGATCGCCCGCCTGGAGAAGAGCGGGCTGGTGACCCGGGCGATGTGCGAGAGCGACCGGCGGGGCATCATGATCGCCCTCACTCCGGCCGGGCGGGAGCGCTACGACCAGGCCCGGCCGCTCCACCGGGAGGTGCTCGGACAGACCCTCGGCGGCCGGTTCGCCCCGCTCTGTGGGGAGTCCCGGAACCAGGACTGACGCCACCTCAACTGTGCTGTGCGGTGCTTGTGTTCCATGCCCTGTCGGTTGTCGTCGGCGGTCTCAGAGCAGTGAGTGCAGCCCCGGCGCGGCGGCCAGCAGGACGACCGCGGCGGGCGCGGCCAGCGCGACGGCGGTCAGCCGCAGCCGGTGCGGGACGGAGAGCCGGGGGCGGCCCGCGAGCAGTCGGTCCACCCGCTTCGGGGACTGCGCCAGACCGGGCGGGCAGGAACCGAACACCCCGCGGTCCAGGTTGAGTTCGGCGAGCGCGAGGGCGGTGGTGTGCCGCCCGTGCCGGCGGGCGGCCCGGTCGTCGGCCGCCAGCTCGACCAGCTCCGCCACCTGGTCGCGGAAGGCCCGGAACACCCGGACGCCGGGGAAGCCGGAGGCGAGCGCCTGGGCGAACTGCTGCAGCCAGTGGTGCCGGGCGCGGACGTGGCCGCGCTCGTGGCTCAGCACGGCCGCCAACTCCCGGTCGGTGAGCTGCTGGAGGGCGCCGGTGGTGACCACCAGGCGGGAGTTCGGGCCGGGCAGCGACCAGGCCTCGGGGCGGACGTTCTCCAGCACCACCAGCCGCTCCCGGCGGCTCCGGGCGGCTTCGATCGCCTCGGGCAACTCCGGCGCCCTGGTCGCCAGTTGGGCGTGCCGACGGGAGCGCAGGGCCTTGGCCGTACGGACCTCGCGGGTGAGCGCCAGCACCGTCTGCAGCGCCCCCGCGGCCAGCACCGCGGCGCACAGCCGGCCCCAGCCCTCGGCGTCCTGGAGGCCGTAGGCGGCCTCCACGCCGTACGGGGCGCCGGAGAACACCCAGGCGCGCAGCGCGGGCTCGGCGGCGGAGGCGGCGAGGACCAGGCCCAGGGCGCAGCACAGCAGGACGGCCACCACGACGCACTGCCACACCAGCAGGGCCAGCACCGGTTCGCGCTCCACCCAGCGGGCCCGGGCCAGCAGCCGGGGCACCACGGTGGCGAGCAGCAGGCCGAGCAGCAGCAGGCCGGTCAGGGCAGTCATCGCATGGGCTCCCCGAGTGCGCACGGAGCGCGACAGCGCGCTCCCTGCCAACCTATGCGCTGGCAACGCCCGGTGGAACGGCTTTCGGCGGGCCAGTGACCAACGCCACGCGCCGGTCCCGGGCCGGGCCGCGCTGGGTCGGGCCGCGCTGGGTCGGGCGAGCCGGGAGCGTCACATGGTCAGGAGCATGGCGAACATGCCGATCCCCATGGCCAGTCGGCAGGCCTGCGGCAGGCCGGTGGTACCGACGACGAGGGTCCCGGCCGGGGTGCGCAGCAGCCGGGCGCCGGTCCAGAGCGCGTAGCCGCCGAAGTAGAGCAGCAGGGCGCCGGTCAGCAGGGGCGCTCCGGCGGCAGCGGGGTGGTGGTGGCCGGCGGGGGAGACGGTCATCGCCAGGGCCAGGTACGTCATGGCGAGAGCGCCGACCGCGTGGTGCAGCCGGTGGCCGCGGCCGCGGGGCGTCTGCAGGGCGGCGAGCAGGAAGACGGCCGCCGGGAGGCCGAACAGCACGGCCCAGACGGCGGCCGGGACGGTGGCGCCGGTGA
Organism: Kitasatospora sp. NPDC059160; assembly: GCF_042755465.1. Taxonomy (NCBI): domain Bacteria; kingdom Bacillati; phylum Actinomycetota; class Actinomycetes; order Kitasatosporales; family Streptomycetaceae; genus Kitasatospora; species Kitasatospora sp. NPDC059160. The sequence continues at coordinate 96,222 of NZ_JBHZCN010000021.1, forward strand.
CGGCCATCGCCGCCATGCCGAGCCCCATCAGGGCCTCGGCGGCGTCGGACTCCCGGGCGAGCGGCGGGTGGGCGCGGTGCGCGCCGTGGGGCGCGGCGGCACAGGAGGGGTGCCGAAGGCGGGTCAGGCAGGTGGCGCCGGCGGTCGCGGTGAGGAGGGCGAGGAGCCAGTTGACCAGGGTGGGTCCGTGCAACGGCGGCCTCCCGGGGCGCGGACGATCGTCCCGTCCACGATCACCGCTCCGCCCCCGGCGGGGCCAGGGCGCGTACGGGGGCGCACAGTGGTGACCGGCGTGGTGCGATCCACCCGGTGAGACCCACGCCCCCCGAGCGCCCCCGTACCGGCGGCTCAGCCCTGGAGCCGCCCCGAGGCGACGATCCGCCTGAGGAACTGCCGGGTCCGCTCCTGCTGCGGATCGCCGAACACCTGCTCCGGCGGCCCCTGTTCGAGCACCACCCCGCCGTCCAGGAAGCAGACCTGGTCGGCGACCTCGCGGGCGAACCCCATCTCGTGGGTGGAGAGGACCATCGTCATCCCCTGCTCCTTGAGGTCCCGCACCACCGACAGCACCTCCCCGACCAGCACCGGGTCGAGCGCCGCGGTGATCTCGTCGAGCAGCAGCAGCCGCGGCCCGGCCGCCAGCGCCCGGACGATGGCGACCCGTTGCTGCTGTCCGCCGGAGAGCCGGTCCGGGTACTCCCGGGCCTTGGCCGCCAGCCCGAGCCGGTCCAGCAGCGCGAGCGCCTTCTCCTCGGCCTCCGCCCGTCCGACCCGGTGCACCCGGCGCGGGGCGAGCGTGACGTTCTCCAGCACCGTCATGTGCGGGAACAGGTTGTACGACTGGAACACCACCCCGATCCGGCGCCGCACGGCGTCCTCGTCGGCGCGCGGGTCGGTGATCTCCTCGCCGTCCAGGAAGATCGCGCCGTCGTCGATCCCCTCCAGCAGGTTGACGCACCGCATCAGGGTGGACTTCCCGGAGCCGGACGCCCCGATCAGCGCCGTCACCGAGTGCTCGGGCACCGCGAGGCCGACGTCGCGCAGCACCACCTGGTCGCCGAAGCTCTTGCGCACCGACTCCAGCCGGAGCACCTCCGTCCCGGTCACACCGCACCCCCCTGCAGCTGCCGACGGTTCATCCGCCCGGTCAGCCAGTCGGCGAACCGGGTCAGCGGAACGGTCAGCACGATGAACACCAGCCCCGCCACCAGGTACGGCGTGAAGTTGAAGGAGTGCGCCGCGATGATCTTCGCGGCGTACACCGCGTCGATCGCGCCGCCGATCGAGACCAGCCCGGTGTCCTTCTGGAGGCTCACCAGGTTGTTGAGCAGCGGCGGCACCACCCGCCGTACCGCCTGCGGCAGCACCACGAACCGCATGGCCTGCGCGTTGGTCAGCCCCAGCGAGCGCGCCGCGGCCCGCTGGCTGGGGTGCACCGACTCGATGCCGGAGCGGAACACCTCCGACACGTACGCCGAGTACGTCAGCACCAGCGCGGCCCCGCCGAGCAGCAGCGGATCGGTGGTCACCCCGGTGAGGCGCAGCGCCGGCACCCCGGTGATCATCACCAGCAGGCAGATGATCATCGGCAGCCCGAGGAAGAAGTCCACGTACGCGATGGCCAGCAGCCGCACCGGCAGGAAGACCGGCCCGCGCAGCGTCCGCAGCACCGCCAGCAGCAGCCCGAAGACCATGATCAGCACCCCGCAGCCGAGCATCAGCTCCAGATTGAGCCGCAGCCCGCGGAGCACCTCGGGCAGCGCCTGGCGGGCGTAGTCCAGGTTGAAGAAGGTCCGCCGGGTCACCGCCCAGCCGGGGGAGTTGACGACCAGCAGGTAGAGCGCGACGGCCGTCAGCAGGGTCGAGGCGGTGGCGACCAGCGCCGAGCGGCGGGCCCGGGCCCGCCGGTACGCCTCGTGCGCGAGCCGCCGCTCGGACGGGCGGTACCCGTCCTCCCCGGCCGGGGAGGCGGACCCGGCCGCGGCTGCGGCGGTGTCGACCGGCCCGGGCGGGCCCGCCTCCGCACTCACTTGAGCACCGGCGCCGAGACGGCGTCCGACAGCCACTGCTTCTCCAACCCGGCCAGCGTCCCGTCCGCGCGCAGCGCGTCCACCGCCTGCGACACGCACGGCGTCAGCCGGGAGCCCTTGTCCAGCACCAGCCCGAACTGCTCGGCCTTCGAGGCGGATGCGAACTGCCCCACCACCTGGGCCTCAGGCACCTCGGCGCCGGTGATGTAGAACGCCGTCGGCAGGTCGACGACCAGCGCCTCCACCTGACCGTTCTTCAACGCGGCCTTGGCCAGGTCGTTGGAGTCGAACACGGCCGGCTGGGTGCTCGGCTTGATGGTGTCGGTGATGGTGTCCAGGCTCGTGGTGCCGACCTGGGCGCCCAGCTTGGCGCCCTTGAGGTCGGCGACGCTCTTCGCCCCCGCCGCCTTGGAGCCCTTCAACGCGATGACGGCCTGGCGCACGTCGTAGTAGCCGGAGGAGAAGTCCACCGCCTGCTTGCGCTCGTCACTGATGGACACCTGGTTGATGTCGAAGTCGAAGTCCTTGGCGCCCGGCGCGGTCGCCTTGCCGAACGGCGCGACCACCCAGCCGACCTTGTCCTTCGGGTAGCCCAGCTTCTCCGCCACCGCGTACGCCACGGCCGACTCGAAGCCCTTCCCGTTCTCCGGCTTGTCCTCGGAGAACCAGGGGTCGTACGCCGGCTTGTCGGTGCCGACGGTCAGCTTCCCGACGGTCCGGGTGGCCAGCGCCCCCGGCGCGCAACCCGCGGCCGCGCCTGCGGTGCCCGGGGCGCCGGAGGCGGCGGCCCCGTCGGACTTGGCGTCCTGCGGCGCGCACCCGGAGAGCACGGCGGCGACGACCGCGAGCGCGGCGAGGGGCAGGGCGGTGGACGGCTTGCGGAGGCTCATGGCAGGGCTCCAGGGGAGGACCGGGCGGGACGGGGGGAGGGGCCAGGGGTGCTGCGGGCCGGACCGGGCGGGCCGCTTCCCGGCGGGTCACTTCCCCCGGTGGCGGCGCCGGAACACACACGGCATGGTCGGCGTACGGGCCCGCGTCCGCGGCGCCCCGGGCCGGATCAGCGACAGCGGCGGCAGTGGCAGCGGCTGTGCGGGCGGCGGCAGGGACAACAGGCCTGCTGACGGGAGGGCGCCCGGAACGGGTTGTCATGGCGCTCGGCCACCGTGATCACCTCCGGGAGCATGCGGGGAGGTTCGCATCAGGACGGCACGGCTGTCCAGAACATCCAGGAAACCGTCCACATGCCGGACAACCGGGGCTCCGGCGGAGAATCCGGGGCCGGAGCGGCGGCACACGGGAGGTTTGCCGGTTCGGACCCCCTTGAACGGGAGAACCTTTCGTACTTATGGTGTCCTCGTTGAAATAACTCCTGTCGAAGTGAGTCCACGATGCAGAATCTTTCGCCAAGGCTCGCTGCGGCGGCCGACGCCCCGGCCTCGACCCTCGCCGCTCACCCGGCGTGGCTGCGCCTGAAGGAGGCCGTCGAGACGCTGCGCCCGCTGCAGTCCAAGGACGGCTCCATCGACCTGTCCGCGGTCCAGCGCCACACCGTCGACCCGCTGGTCGCCGACGTCCGGGCGTCCATCGAGGAGCTCGCCCCGCACTTCCCGCACGACGCCGCCTACCTGAAGGCCGTCGACGCGGACCTCGCCAAGTGGGCCGACACCGGCTACCGCGAGCCCGACTTCCTGGACTCGCTGCTCGCCTTCCAGCCCGCCGAGCAGCGTGAGGACGGCCTGGAGCACCTCGTCGTCTTCCCGATGTACACCCAGAACGGCAACCCGGACCGCAACCTGGAAGCCGTCCTGCTGAGCGTGGTCTGGCCCGAGTGGCTGGACGAGCTGGAGCGCACCCGGTTCGACAACCCGATGTTCGTGCCGATCACCTTCACGGACTTCACGGCCGGCTACGACACCAACTCCGCCGTGCTCTTCCCCGAGACGGTCGCCGTGCGCAAGGCGCCGGAGCGCTTCACCTGGGGCGGCATCTTCTGCGACCGCGAGGCCGCCCGCTTCCGCGCCGTCACCACCAGCGCCGTCCAGCAGCTCGGCCTGGAGATCCCGGCCGACGCCGAGGGCCTGCTCGAGGACCAGCAGCGCGCCCAGGAGACCTTCGTGCTGTGGGACCTCGTCCACGACCGCACCCACAGCCACGGCGACCTGCCGTTCGACCCCTTCATGATCAAGCAGCGCAGCCCGTTCTGGATGTACGGCCTGGAGGAGCTCCGCTGCGACCTCACCACCTTCAAGGAGGCGGTGCAGCTGGAGACCGAGGGCAACCCGCACGCCCGCGACGTCCAGTACGCGATCCTCTTCGACCGGCTGTTCCGCTTCCCGGTCAGCGGCGACCGCGTCCGCAACTACGACGGCATGGGCGGCCAGCTGCTCTTCGCGTACCTGCACAAGCACGACGCGCTGCGCTGGCGCGACAACCGCCTCACCATCGACTGGGAGCGCGCCCCGCAGGTCACCAACGCCCTCTGCGCCGACATCGAGACCCTCTACCGCGACGGCATCGACCGGCCCAAGCCGGCCCACTGGATCGCCGCCTACGAGCTGGTCTCCCGCTACCTCACCCCGCACCCGGCCTCCACCTGGGCCAAGGGCCCCGAGGCCCTCCCGCTCGACCTCACCGACGGCAAGGCCCTGAACAAGGCGCTGTGCGACGCCGTGCTCCCGGACGAGTTCCCGCTGAGCATGTTCTACGAGGCCCTGTCCAAGAAGCTCCGCGGCGTCATCGCCGCCACCGCCGGCATCACCGGCGCCGGTATCCAGGGAGTCGCCGCGTGACCGCCAACCCCTCCACCAAGCTGGCCGGCAAGGTCATCGCGGTCGCCGGAGCCAGTGGCCCGGCCGGCCAGGCCGTGCTGCGCCGCCTCGCGGCCGAGGGCGCCACCGTGATCGGTGCCGACATCGACCCCCGGCGCCTGGAGTCCGCCCTGGACGCCACCCGGGTCGCGGTGCGCGGAGCGAAGGTGAGCGGTCAGGTGATCGACCTGCTCGACCCGCAGGAGGTCCACGACTGGGCCGACCACCTGGAGGCCGAGCACGGCCACGTCGACGGCGTGTTCCACCTGGTCGGGGGCTGGCGCGGCAGCAAGACCTTCTTCGACAGCCGACTGGACGACTGGGACTTCCTGCACGACACCGTCGTGCGCACCCTCCAGCACACCTCGCTGGCCTTCCAGCCCGCGCTGGTCCGCAGCTCCGCCGGCCGCTACGCCATGATCTCCGCCGCGGCAGCGCACAAGCCCACCGCGGGCGGCGCCGCCTACGCGGCGGCCAAGGCCGCCACCGAGGCCTGGACCCTCGCGATGGCCGACTCCTTCAAGAAGGAGACCACCTCCCCGGACGGCGAGCCCACCGCCGCGGCTGCGATCCTGGTCATCAAGGCGCTGGTCAGCCCCGAGATGCGGGCCGAGAAGCCGGAGGCCAAGTTCACCGGCTTCACCGACACCGCCGACCTCGCCGGACACCTGGCGGACCTCTGGGACCGCCCCGCAGCAGAACTGAACGGACAGCACCTGTGGCTGACAGCCCGATGACCGACCTCACCCGTACGGACGCGGTACGGCGACACGACCCCGCCGTCCGCGGCTTCGCCAGCGACAACTACGCGGGCGTGCACCCCGAGGTCCTCGCCGCGATCGCCCTCGCCAACGGAGGCCACCAGATCTCCTACGGCGAGGACGACTACACGAACCACCTCCAGGACGTCTTCCGCCGCCACTTCGGCGACAAGGCCGAGGCCTACCCGGTCTTCAACGGCACCGGCGCCAACGTGGTCGCCCTCCAGGCGCTGCTGCCGCGCTGGGGCGCCGTGGTCTGCGCCGACACCGCCCACATCCACGTGGACGAGGGCGGCGCGCCGGAGAAGATGGGCGGCATCAAGCTGCACACCGTCCCCACCCCGGACGGCAAGCTCACCCCCGAGCTGCTCGACCAGCAGGCCTACGGCTTCGGCGACGAGCACCGCGCGCAGCCGCTCGCGGTGTCCATCACCCAGAGCACCGAGCTCGGCACCCTCTACACGGTCGACGAGCTCCGCGCGGTCATCGACCACGCCCACCAGCTCGGCATGCTCGTCCACATGGACGGCTCCCGCCTGGCGAACGCGGCCGACTCGCTCGGCCTGCCGATGCGGGCCTTCTCGACCGACCTGGGCGTCGACGTGCTGTCCTTCGGCGGCACGAAGAACGGCCTGCTGCTCGGCGAGGTCGTGGTGGTGCTCAACCCGGAGCGGGTGCGCAACATCAAGTACCTGCGCAAGACCTCGATGCAGCTCGCCTCGAAGATGCGCTTCGTCTCCGTCCAGTTCGAGGCGCTGCTCGCTGGCGACCTCTACCTGCGCAACGCCGGCCACTCCAATGCGATGGCCCGCCGCCTGGACGCCGCGGTCCGGAAGATCGACGGCGTCGAGGTCGTGCGCCCGGTCCAGGCCAACGCGGTGTTCGCGATCCTCCCGCGCGAGGTCAGCGAGCGGCTGCAGAAGCGTTACCGCTTCTACTTCTGGAACGAGCAGACCGGTGAGGTCCGCTGGATGTGCTCCTTCGACACCACGGAGGCCGACATCGACGCCTTCGCGGCGGCCATCGCCGAGGAGATGGGCCGGGCCTGACACCCGGACCTGACAGTGCATCGCCTCCGCCCGGACCCCGGGCGGAGGCGATTTGCATGTGGCGGGTCGGTCCCCGTACAGTTCCGGAGTCGCCGCGGGAGACCAAGGCGACAAAGCGGAAAGTGAATCCGATGAATGAAACTCCGGAAAACGGAGCGGAAAACATCTGATAAGCTTGAAACACGAAAGAACGAAGCGCCC
>NZ_JBHZCN010000022.1:0-102237 GCF_042755465.1 Kitasatospora sp. NPDC059160
GGCGCAGCCGGGCGCGGGCGGCGGCGCCTCCCGCGGTGCCTGCCCGGCGCGCTCCCCCGCCGCCGTTCCCGGTTGTCGACACCGACGGGGCCTCCGGCTCTGGTCGGGATCGGCGTCGCCGGCTGGGGCGGCTCACCGATGGTGACGAATGGTGTCGAAAGGCGACATACCCAGCAGAACCCAGGCTATCCCGGCCGCCGGGTCGTCTTGTCCGATTGACCTATCCGGCGGCTTGCGCGTCGCCCGCCACCGCGAGCAGCTCGGCGACCTGCGGCAGGACCTCGCGGTCGTGCCCGATCCAGTCCACCGAATCCAGCTCGGCCGGGCCCAGCCAGCGCAGCTCGTCGTGGTCCTCCAGCGCGCTCGGCTCACCGGACAGCAGCTCGGCGGCCCAGAAGCGCAGCTCCAGCCCCGGCCGCACGGCCCACCCGCCGGACAGCCGCCGCAGCGCCCTGGCCCGTACGCCCAGCTCCTCCAGCAGCTCGCGCTCCAGCGCCTGCGCCTCGGTCTCGCCGGGCTCGGCCTTGCCACCGGGGAACTCCCAGCGGCCGGCGACCGACGCGGGCGCGTTGCGGCGGGCGGCGAGCACCCGGCCGCCGCGGATCAGCACCCCGCCGACGACGATCCTCGGCGGGGTTCCGACAGTGGTCTCACCGGCCTGTTCCATGCCCCCGACCCTACGGGGCCGGGTCCTGGTCCTGGGCCTCGACCCAGTACAGCTGCTTGTGGCCGCGCGCCTCGAACTCGGCCGCCAGGCGGTGCGCCTCGGCCTCGGCCAGGTTCCCGGCGACCAGGAAGCGGTTGCCGTTGTCGTCCTGCCGCATCACCCGAAAGGTGCCCATGGCGGGAGGGTAGCGGGTGGGGCCCGGCTTCGGGCCCGGCCCGGCGCGGTGTCCCCGGCCGGCGTGGGGGTCGGGCCGGGGACACCGGGGTGACCCTACGGCTCCCGCGCTACCGGCAGGTACGGGCGGGGTTAACGCCGGGTAACCCGGCGCCCGGCCCCGCCCTCTCGGGGCGGGCGGGCTCAGACCCGGAGGTCGGGCACCTGCTCGCCGGTGGACAGGCCGAGCGAGCGCCGGATGTCCACGCTGACCGGCACCGTCCTGGCGACCAGCGCCCGGGCCCGGCGCAGGTCGCCCGCCACGTCGCCGCCGGAGGCCGCGGCGTCCCAGGCGACGGCCGCCTGGGACTGGGTCTCGGCCAGCTTGTCCATCTTCGCCTGGACGTCGGTCGGCCACTCCGCCGTCGGCTTGCGCAGCGCGGCGGCCTCGGCCCGGGAAGCGGCGGCCATCCGGCGGGCCCAGGACCGGTACTCGGCCTCGGCGACCGCCACGTCCTGCTTCGGGGTGTCCAGGTAGGCCGCGTTGAAGCCCCGGACGGCCTCCAGGTAGGCCAGCTGGACGGAGGTCAGACTGCGGCGGTCGGTGCGGACCGTCCCCAGGTGCTGGTCGTCCGGGTCCTCGAAGCCGCAGGTGACGTACCGTTCGCCGGCCGCCCAGTTGCCCGCGCTCGGGTAGAGGTAGACGTCGTCCATGCCGTCCGGGACGGCCCACTGGTCCAGCGCGTAGTCGTCGAGCACCCTGCGGCACAGGGCGGCGGCCCGCTCGCGGACGACCGTCGCGCCCGGGTAGGCGCCGCTGCTCTCCGGGACCTTCACGGTGCCGGCCACCTCGCCGTTGTGCCGCTCCGCGCAGGCCACCCGGCGCACCCAGTACACCGTCTCGTCGCCGTTCTCGTCCGGCTGCCCGCTCGTCCCGGAGGAGAGGTAGCAGTCCCCCGCCTTCAGCGCCGACCAGCGGACCGACCCGGCGGGCGGCTTGGCCGCGTACCGGTCGCCCCGTCCGTTCCGCGCGGGGCCGAAGTCCCCCGCGCCCAGCAGGAGCGACAGCAGCAGGGTGCCCGCCACCCCGAGCACCAGGCCGGTCACCGCCATGCCGCGGCCGCGCTGGCCGGTCCGCTTGATCTGGACCAGCGCGAGGATCCCGAACACCAGGGCCACCGGCGAGAGCAGGCTCAGCGCGGTCGCCAGCGAGCCGACGGCGAAGCCGTTGGTGCGCGGCTCCGGCCGGGGGGCGTACGGGTCGAGGACGTACGGCGGGTAGGGGTGCGGGTACGGCTGCGCGGGCGGGCCCTGCCGGGGATGGGCGTAGGGGTGGGGGTGGCCGGGCCGCAGGCCGGACTCGGCGGAGGGCGGCACCGAGGCCCAGCCGCCGGCGGGCAGCGGCGGGGGCGGCGGCTGGGGCGGGGCCAGTGGGGACGGGGCCGACGGGGACGGGGGGCCGGCCTCGACCGGCGGGGCCCAGGGGTCGGCCGGTCCGGCCTCCGCCGGGCCCGGCGGCCGCGCGGCCGCGGCCCGTTCCTCGGCGGGCCCCGGGTCCTTGCGGAAGTCCACCCGCGGGTCCGGCCCCGGAGCGGCGGGCGGCGCGGACTCAGGCTCGGACACGTGGACTCCCCCGGCCCGCCGGGGCGGGCCTCGACTCGGCGTTTCGGCTCTCGACACCGCCCCGCGGGCCGGACGGGCCCGAGCTGAACGGTCGCGCGACTTTACCTGATCTTTCCGAACGCCCGCCCCGCCGTTACCGCCCCGCCGTTACCGACCCGGCCGCTCCGGCCGCTCCGGCCGCTCCGTCATGACGGCTCCGGCCGTTCCGCCCCGACCCGGGCCAGGACCTCGCCGTGGATCATCGAGAACCAGCCGTCGCCGGCGGCGCTCCACTCCCGCCAGCCGGCCGCGATCCGTTCCAGTTCGGCGGGCTCCGCGAAGCCCCGTTCCACCGCCGTCCGGCCGAAGGCCGTCCCGGTCACCCGGTCCGCCCACATCCCGGCCCACCACGCGCGCCGCTCGGGCGTCGCGAACGTCCAGGTGCCGGTGCTCGCGGTGACGTCGGTCAGACCGGCCGCCCGGGCCCAGGACAGCAGTCGCCGTCCGGCGTCCGGTTCGCCGCCGTTGGCCCGGGCGGTCCGCCGGTAGAGCTCCAGCCAGCGGTCCAGCGCCGGCGCCTGCGGGAACCAGGTCATCGTGGCGTAGTCGACGTCCCGGGCGGCGACCAGCCCGCCGGGCGCCGTCACCCGGCCCATCTCGCGCAGCGCGGCCACCGGATCGGCCACGTGCTGCAGCACCTGGTGGGCGTGCACCACGTCGAACTCGCCGTCCCGGTACGGCAGTCGGTGCACGTCGGCCAGTTCGAACACGACATTGGCCAGACCGCGCCCGGCGACGTACCCGGCGGCCTGCTCCAGCACCTCGGCGGAGGCGTCCACGGCCACCACCCGCCCGGTGGGGCCGACCAGCTCGGCCAGGTCGGCGGTGATCGTGCCCGGGCCGCAGCCGACGTCCAACAGTGCCTGGCCGGGCCGCAGTTCGGCCAGCAGGTAGCCGGCCGAGTCGGCGGCGGTACGGGAGCGGTGCGAGCGCAGCACGGCCTCCTGGTGGCCGTGGGTGTAGGCGGCGGCAGGCTGCGGTCCGGGCATGGGGTCCCCCCTGAGACGTGGTCGGCGTTTCCGTTTCCGCGATGCCCCGACGCTACGCTCCATCCCGCATGGCGAGAAGAACCGTCTCACATAGCGATCGGAGGGCGGCCCCGCCGGCACCGGCGGCCGTACCGTGGAGGCGCCCGACCGAACCGCCCCGAGCGGTCCCGAGCGGTCCCGAACGGTCCCGACAGAACGGTCCGCCCATGCCCGGCCCCGGCCAGCGCCCCTTCGTCCTGCTGAGCGCCGCCGTCTCCCTCGACGGCCACCTCGACGACGCCTCCCCCGACCGCCTGCTGCTCTCCGGCGCCGCCGACTTCGACCGGGTCGACCAGGAGCGGGCGGCCGCCGACGCGATCCTGGTCGGCGGCAACACCCTGCGCGCCGACAACCCGCGCCTGCTGGTCGACGACCCCGCGCGACGGGCCGCCCGGGTGGCCGCCGGGCGGCCCGAGCACCCGCTGAAGGTGACGCTCAGCGCGAGCGGCGCCCTCGGCGCCGACCTGCGGTTCTGGCACACCGGCGGCGCGAAGCTCGCCTACACCACCGCGGCCGGGGCGGCGGTGCTGCGGTCCCGGCTCGACGGGCTGGCCGAGGTGGTCGCGCTCGGCGACTCGGTCGACCTCGGCGCGGTGCTGGACGACCTGGGCGCGCGCGGGGTGCGCCGGCTGATGGTCGAGGGCGGCAGCGGGGTGCACACCCAGTTCCTCGCCCAGGGCCTGGCGGACGAGCTCCAGCTGGCCGTCGCCCCGCTGCTGGTCGGCCAGCCCGGAGCGCCGCGGTTCGTCGGCCCGGCCGCGTTCCCCGGCGGCCCGACCCGGCGGATGCGGCTGCTGGAGGCACGTACGGTGGGCGACGTCGTCCTGCTCAGGTACGCCCCGAAGGAGCCCGCGCCGTGACCCACCCCGCCGCCACCGACCTCGACCACCTGCGCCGGGCCGTCGAACTCTCCCGCCGCTGCCCGCCCTCGGGGACGGCCTTCTCGGTCGGGGCGGTGGTCGTCGGCGCCGACGGCGAGGTGCTGGCGGAGGGCTACAGCCGGGAGGCGGACGCGCACGACCACGCCGAGGAGGCGGCCCTGGCCAAGCTCCCGGCGGGCGACCCCCGACTGCGCGGGGCGACCGTCTACAGCAGCCTGGAGCCCTGCGGGCAGCGCGCCTCCCGCCCGGTGCCGTGCGCCCGGCTGCTCATCGCGGCGGGCGTGCCCCGGGTCGTGGTCGCCTGGCGCGAGCCGGACCTCTTCGTCACCGACTGCCAGGGCACCGCACTGCTGGAGGCGGCCGGGGTCGAGGTGGTGGAACTGCCGGAGCTGGCCGAGGAGGCCCGGGCGGTCAACGCCCATCTGCTCCCGTGATCTTTTGTATCATCGAGGAACAAAGAGCTCACCTCTCCGCCCCGCCTCCAGGAGCCGCCCCATGACCGCCACCCCCGTCCGGTTCACCACCCGCGCCCTCCTCCTCGACATGGACGGCACCCTGGTCAACTCCGACGCCGTGGTCGAGCGCTGCTGGACCCGCTGGGCCGAGCGGCACGGCCTCGACCCCGTCGCGGCGCTCACCGTCGTCCACGGCCGCCAGGGCCACGCGACCATGGCCGAACTGCTGCCGCACCGCCCGGTCGAGGAGAACCTCGCCGAGAACGAGCTGATGCTCGCCGAGGAGCGGGCCGACACCGAGGGCGTCGTCCAGGTCGCGGGCGCCGACGCCTTCCTCGCCTCGCTGGCCGGCCTGCCGCACGCCCTGGTCACCTCGGCCGACCTCCCCCTCGCCCGGGTCCGGATGGACGCCGCCGGCCTGCCGATGCCGCCCGTCCTGGTCACCGCCGAGTCCGTCGGCGCCAGCAAGCCCGACCCCGAGGGCTTCCTCAAGGGCGCCGCCGCCCTCGGCTTCGCCCCCGCCGACTGCGTGGCCTTCGAGGACTCCGGCGCCGGCATCGCCGCCGCCCGCGCCGCCGGCATGCGCGTCATCGGCATCGGCCCCCGCGCCGCCGCCCACCACCCCGACGCCCTCGCCCCCACCCTCACCGCCGTCACCGTCACCCCGTCCCCCGACGGCACCCTCACCCTCACCGTCCACCCCTGACCGACAACGCGGAGGGACCGGACTTCCCGTGGAAGTCCGGCCCCTCCGGCGAACCGTGATCAGTAGTGGTACCTGGCGGCGAGGACGATGATCTCGTCCTGCGTGACCAGGTAGACCAAGCGGTGCTCGTCGTCGATCCGCCGCGACCAGGCGCCCGGCAGGTGGAACTTCAACGGCTCCGGCTTGCCGATGCCCGAGAACGGGTCCCGCAGGGTCTCCTCGATGAGCCTGTTCAACCGGGCGAGGATCTTCCGGTCGTTCTTGAGCCAAGAGGTGTAGTCCTCCCAGCCCTGCTCCTCGAAGACGAGCCTCACCTGGCACCCGGCCCCGAGTCGGCCACGTCGGGGTCGATCAGCTCACGCTCGGCGAGGTTTGTCCGCCCCAGGGCGTTCTCGTACGCCTTGAGCAGCCGCCGGGCGTTGGCAGGCGAGCGCAGCAGGTACGAGCCCTCGCGCAGGGCCGCGTAGTCCTCGGCGGAGACGAGCACGGCATTCCCGTGCTTGGAGACGATCTCGATGGCCTCGCGATCCTCGTTGACCTTCTTGAGCAACGGAAAGAGATCTCGGCGCGCCTCGCTTGCGGTGATGGACATGATGGGCAACCCCTTCCGCAAAGTGGTACGGAAAAGCGTACCACTCCTGGACGTCGCGGAGCCGGGCCGGACAACGCCGGAGGGGCCGGACTTTCGACGGAAGTCCGGCCCCTCGTACGGGAGTTGCGCTACCCGGTCAGACGTTGAAGCGGAACTCCACGACGTCGCCGTCCTGCATGATGTATTCCTTGCCCTCGATGCGGGCCTTGCCCTTGGAGCGGGCCTCGGCGATGGAGCCGGTCTCGACCAGGTCGTCGAAGGAGATCACCTCGGCCTTGATGAAGCCCTTCTGGAAGTCGGTGTGGATGACTCCGGCGGCCTCGGGGGCGGTGGCGCCCTTCTTGATGGTCCAGGCGCGGGTCTCCTTCGGGCCGGCCGTGAGGTAGGTCTGCAGGCCGAGGGTGTCGAAGCCGACGCGGGCGAGGGTGGCGAGGCCGGGCTCCTCCTGGCCCATGGACTGGAGGAGTTCGAGGGCCTCGGCGTCGTCGAGCTCGATCAGCTCGGACTCGATCTTGGCGCTGAGGAAGATCGCCTCGGCCGGGGCGACCAGGGCGCGCTGGGCGTTCTTGAAGTCCTCGTCGGCCAGCTCGTCCTCGTCCACGTTGAAGACGTAGAGGAAGGGCTTGGCGGTCAGCAGGTGCAGCTCGCGGATCGGGGCGGTGTCGAAGCCGGCCTCGAAGAGGGTCTTGCCGGTCTCCAGGACCGCCTGGGCGGCCTCGGCGGCGGCCAGCACGGGGGCGGTGTCCTTCTTGAGGCGCGCCTCCTTCTGGAGCCGCGGCAGGACCTTCTCGATGGTCTGGAGGTCGGCCAGGATCAGCTCGGTGTGGATGGTCTCGATGTCGTCCTTGGGCGACACCTTGCCGTCCACGTGCACCACGTCCGGGTCGGTGAACGCGCGCACGACCTGGCAGATCGCGTCCGACTCACGGATGTTGGCGAGGAACTTGTTGCCCAGGCCCTCGCCCTCGCTGGCGCCGCGCACGATGCCGGCGATGTCGACGAAGTCGACGGTGGCCGGGAGGATGCGCTGCGAGCCGAAGATCTCGGCGAGCTTGGCCAGCCGCGCGTCCGGGACGCCGACGACGCCGACGTTCGGCTCGATGGTGGCGAACGGGTAGTTGGCCGCCAGCACGTCGTTCTTGGTCAGGGCGTTGAACAGGGTCGACTTGCCGACGTTCGGCAGGCCGACGATTCCGATCGTGAGCGACATGAAGCGCAGTCCCGTGGGCTTGGAGGAGTTGGGTCGGCACCGTACGGGCCGACCCCCAAGTCTACGGGCAGCACCTGCCGGGGCTCACGCCTCGGTCGGCGCGGGCAGCGGCTCCAGGAACTCCAGCCGGTTGCCCAGCCCGTCGGCGGAGTAGAAGCGGCGGTGGCCGGGGTGGTGGTCGTCCCAGGTGACCTCGTGGCCGTGCGCGGCGAGCCGCTCGGCCAGGGCGTCCAGCGAGGTCACCAGGATGCCGGGGTGCCCCTTGCGGGCCGGGCGGAAGTCCGGGGTGACGCCGAGGTGCACCTCGACCCCGCCGCCGCGGAACCAGCAGCCGCCGCGCGCCGCCAGCACCGGGGGCTTCGGGAGCTCGGTCATCCCGAGCACGCCGGACCAGAAGGCGCGGCACTCGTCCTCGGCGCCGGCCGGGATGTCGAGCTGGACGTGGTCGAGGCGTTCGAAGGTGAAGTCGGCGGTCATGCGGCGGTCCCCCGTACGGTCATCGGATGATCACGATGTGTCGACTCGGCCGAGCAGGTCAGCCCCTTGAGTGACGATCACAGGAGTACGCCATCCGGGGACACGGAACAAGACCTGAACGGTCCATTACACAGTGTGGCGATGATCGGACCGTACGTTGGGCGGGTGGAGCAGAGCATCCGTACCCAGCCGCCAGGGCCCAGACGCCGTCCGCCGAACGGCGCGGCCCCGGCCGCCGTCCCCGGTCCCGGCCGGGCACCCGAGAGCGCCCGAGCCCCCGCGGCTCCCCCGTCCCGGCTGCGCCCGGTGGCCGACCGGCCCGCCGCGCGCCCCGCCCCGAAGCGCCGGCTGCGCGTGTACGGACGGCGCCGGACCGGCCGGCCGACCCGGCTGACCGCGATCGGCACCGGCGTGCTCGCGGTGCTGGCCACGCTGGCGGTGGCCGGCCTGGACCGGCTGCTCTTCGAGGACCTCGGCTGGCTGTTCGGCCTCGGCTACCTGGTGGTCTGCTTCCAGCTGGCCGTCCGGGTCCGCTACGCCGACCTGCTGGCCGCCCCGATCAGCGGGCCGATCGCCTTCGCCGTGGCACTGCTGGCGCTCGCCCCGGTCAGCTCCTCCGGCGTCACCGCCCAGGTGGTGGCGCTGGCGACCGGGCTGGCGCTGCGGGCCGGCTGGCTGTTCTCCGGCACCGGGCTGGCCGCGCTGATCGTGCTCGCCCGCTTCGTCGCCCAGCGCCGCTTCCACCGCTCCCGCTGACGGCCCAGCGCGCGGGCACCGAGGGCCGTGCCCTAGCCCGCCGCCCGGGCCGCCGCCATGGCGGCCCCGACGATGCCCGCGTCGTTGCGCAGCTCCGCCGCCACCACCCGCGCCCCGCGGTCCCTCAGCAGCGGCAGGAACTTCTCGTGCTTGCGGCTCACCCCGCCGCCGATCACGATCAGTTGCGGGGAGAACAGCATCTCCACCAGGTCCAGGTACTCGTCGACCCGCCCGGCCCACTGCTCCCAGGTCAGGTCGTGCCGCTCCCTGGCGGCCGAGGAGGCGCGGCGCTCGGCGTCCTTGCCGCGCAGCTCCAGGTGGCCCAGTTCGGTGTTGGGCACCAGGGTGCCGTCCACGAAGAGCGCGCTGCCGATGCCGGTGCCGAAGGTGAGCACCAGGACCACGCCCGACTCGCCCCGCCCGGCGCCGTGCTCGGTCTCGGCGAGGCCGGCTGCGTCCGCGTCGTTGAGCACGGTCGCGGGCATGCCCAGCGCGTCGCGGAAGAGGCCCTCCGCGTCCAGGCCGATCCAGCCCTTGTCCACGTTGGCCGCGGTCCGGGTGCGGCCGCCGACCACCACCCCGGGGAAGGTCAGCCCGACCGGCCCCTGGTGGTCGAAGTGCTGGACCACCTCGCGGACGGCGGCGACCACGGCCCCGGGCTCGGACGGCTGCGGGGTGAGCACCTTGTGCCGCTCCTGGGTGAGTGCTCCCCGGGCGAGGTCGACCGGGGCGCCCTTGATGCCCGAGCCGCCGATGTCCACGCCGAATACCGCCGTCATCGTTCCGCCTTCCGCCGTCCGGCCGTCGACCGGCTTGTCCACAGCCTGTGCACAAAGCTACGAGAGCCCGGACGGGGGCGCACCGCAATCGACGGGCCCGCACCATGCGACGGACCCGCACAGCGCGACGGACCCGGTGCCCGCAGCGGGGCACCGGGTCCGTCGTGGCGGGTCCAGGGTTCGAGGACGGGCCCTACAGCTTGCCGGCCGCCTCGGCGCGCAGGTCGCGGCGCAGCTCCTTGGGCAGCGAGAAGGTCAGGTGCTCCTCGGCGGTCTTGACCGTCTCCACCGTGTCGTAGCCGCGCGCGGCCAGGAACTCCAGCACGCCGTCGACCAGGATCTCCGGCACCGAGGCGCCGCTGGTCAGGCCGACCGTGGTGACGCCCTCCAGCCAGGACTCCTGGATCTCCTCGGCGAAGTCGACCAGGTGGGCGGCCTTGGCGCCGTACTCCAGGCCGACCTCGACCAGGCGGACCGAGTTGGAGGAGTTCTTGGAGCCGACCACGATCAGCAGGTCGGTCTCCGGGGCCAGCTGCTTGACCGCGACCTGGCGGTTCTGGGTCGCGTAGCAGATGTCGTCGCTGGGCGGGCTGACCAGCGCCGGGAAGCGCTTCTTCAACTCGCCGACGGTGGCCATGGTCTCGTCCACCGAGAGCGTGGTCTGGGAGAGCCAGACGATCTTGGACTCGTCCCGCACCTGGACGTTGGCGACGTCCTCGGCACCGTCCACCAGGTGGATCCGGTCCGGGGCCTCGCCCATGGTGCCGACGACCTCCTCGTGGCCCTCGTGGCCCACCAGCAGGATGTCGTAGCCCTCGTCGGCGAAGCGCACGGCCTCCTTGTGCACCTTGGTGACCAGCGGGCAGGTGGCGTCGACGGTGGCGAGCTTGCCGGCCCGCGCCTCGTCGTGGACGGACGGGGCGACGCCGTGCGCGGAGAACACGACGATCGAGCCCTCGGGCACCTCCTCCGTCTCGTCGACGAAGATCGCGCCCTTCTTCTCCAGGGTCTGCACCACGTACTTGTTGTGGACGATCTGCTTGCGGACGTAGATGGGCGCCCCGTACTGCTCCAGGGCCTTCTCCACGGCGATCACGGCGCGGTCGACACCCGCGCAGTAGCCCCGGGGGGCGGCGAGCAGGACACGGCGCTGCGCGGTGTTGGACATGCCCCCATCGTACGGGCGACCGGGAGCCCCACCGCCCGGGGCGGGCCGCACCGCCGCCCCGGACGCCGGCCCGGACGCCTTCCGGTCGCAAAGGGTCGGAAGTTGCTCAAGCCTGGTCTCCATGAGCGCTGTGAACGAGCAGCCGACGCCGAGCGGCCTGCGCCGCACCCTGGGCGTCCGCGATCTGATGGTCTACGGGCTGCTGTTCATCGCCCCGATGGCCCCGGTCGGCGTCTTCGGCGTGCTGGACGCCCGGAGCCACGGCGCCGTGGCGGCCGTCTACCTGGCGGCGACGGTCGCGATGGGCTTCACCGCCTTCTCGTACGCCCAGATGGTCCGCGCGGTGCCGCAGACCGGCTCGGTGTTCGCCTACGCGCGGGCCGGGCTGGGCGAGGGGCCGGGGTTCATCGCCGGGTGGATGGCGATGCTGGACTACCTGCTGATCCCCGCGGTGGCCTACCTGTTCTCCGGGATCGCGCTGAACTCGCTGGTGCCCGGGGTCTCGCGCTGGGTGTGGACGGCGGCCGCGGTGCTGGTGACCACCGCGCTCAACCTGGTCGGGGTGCGGACGGCGGCCGCGGTCGGCTTCGCGGTGCTCGCCCTGGAGATCGCGGTGCTGGCGGTGTTCGTGGTCGCAGCCGTGGTGGTGCTGGTGCGGGACGGCGCGCGGCGCGGCTGGGACACGCCGTTCACCGCCGTCGGGGGCTTCTCGCTCACCGCGGTGGTCTCCGCGGTGTCCGTCGCGGTGCTCTCCTACCTGGGCTTCGACGCGATCGCGACCTTCGTCGAGGAGGCGGTCGGCGCCTCCGCCGCGGTGGCCCGGGCGGTGCTGTGGTGCCTGGCGCTGGCCGGGCTGCTGTTCGTCGCCCAGACCTACCTGGCGGCCGTGCTGGAGCCCACCACCCCGCAGCAGCTGGCCGCCGACCCGGCCTCCCAGGGCTCCGCCTTCTACGACACCGTGGAGGGCGGCATCGGCCACTGGCTGCACCTGCTGGTGGCCGCCAGCAAGGCGATCGGCGCGGCCTTCGCCGCGCTCGCCGGGCAGGCGGCGGCCGGCCGGCTGGTCTTCGCGATGGGCCGGGAGGGACGGCTGCCGCGGGTGCTCGGCTCGGTCGACCCGGGCACCGCGGTGCCCCGCCGGGCGCTGCTGGCGGCCGCGGTGGTCACCATGGCGGCGGCGGTCTGGGCGGCCGAGCGGGACGACGGGCTGGACCAGCTGACCTCGGTGGTGAACGTGGGCGCGCTGACCGCCTTCGCGCTGCTGCACGCCTCGGTGATCGGCTGGTACACCGTCCGGCGCGGCTCGCCCGACCGGCTCCGGCACCTGGTCGTCCCGCTGCTGGGGATCGCGGTGATCGGCGCGGTGGTCTACGAGGCCTCGACCACGGCACAGCTGGTCGGGCTGGTCTGGCTGGCGGCCGGCCTGGTGGTGCTCGGTGTGCAGGGCAGCACGGCGCACGGCACCGGCGGGCACCGCTAGCGACGGCGCCGGCGGGCGCCGTGCGGAACGGTGCCGGCCGGCACTGCCGGGGACGACGCCGGCGGGCGTTGCCGGGGACGGTGTCGGCGGACGCCGCTAGCCTCGTACGCATGGCCAACCCCAGCTCCCCCGAAGCCCCGCTCCCGGTCGGCAAGGTCTCCGCGCTGATCGGCGGCTGGATCGACCGGCTCGGCGCGGTGTGGGTCGAGGGGCAGATCACCCAGCTCAGCCGCCGCCCCGGCGCGGGCGTGGTGTTCCTGACCCTGCGCGACCCGCAGGCCGACGTCTCCCTCACGGTGACCTGCTTCCGCTCGGTGTTCGAGCAGGTCGCGGACGTGGTGCAGGAGGGCTCGCGGGTCGTCGTGCACGCCAGGCCGGAGTGGTACGCGGCGCGCGGGCAGCTGTCGCTGCGGGCCTCGGAGATCCGCCCGGTGGGCCTGGGCGAACTGCTGGCCCGGCTGGAGCAGCTCAAGCGGCGGCTGGCCGGGGAGGGCCTGTTCGCGGCGGAGCGCAAGCGGCGGCTGCCGTTCCTGCCGCAGTGCGTCGGGCTGGTCACCGGGCGCGGCTCGGCGGCCGAGCGGGACGTACTGGAGAACGCCCGGCGGCGCTGGCCGGCGGTGCGCTTCGAGGTGCGCAACGTCCCGGTGCAGGGGGTCAGCGCGGTGGAGCGGGTGAGCGCGGCGGTGCGGGAGCTGGACGAGCACCCCGAGGTGGACGTGATCATCGTGGCCCGGGGCGGCGGCAGCGTGGAGGACCTGCTGCCCTTCTCGGACGAGGGGCTGGTGCGGCTGGTCGCGGCCGCCCGTACGCCGGTGGTGAGCGCGATCGGGCACGAGCCGGACCAGCCCCTGCTGGACTTCGTCGCCGACCTGCGCGCCTCCACCCCGACCGATGCCGCCAAACGGGTGGTTCCGGACGTCGGCGAGGAGCTGGCCAAGGTCCGCCAGCTGCGCGACCGGGCCCGCCGGCACGTGCAGGCCCGGGTCGAACGCGAGCAGCACGGGCTGGACGGGCTGCGCAGCCGCCCGGCGCTGGCCGCCCCGCACCGGATGCTGGACGGGCGCGGCCAGGAGGTGGACGGCCTGGTGGAGCGGGCCCGGCGCACCCTGCGGCACCGGCTGGACCACGCCCAGAGCGACCTCGGGCACACCCTGGCCCGGGTGGTCGCGCTCTCCCCGGCGGCCACCCTGGAACGCGGCTACGCGGTGCTCCAGCGGGCCGACGGCACGGTGGTGACGGACCCGGCGCGGCTCGCGGCCGGGGAGGGGCTGCACGCCCGGGTCGCGGGCGGCGGCTTCGACGTCACCGTGGCGCCCGGGGCGGCGGAGCCCCCGGCGGGCCCTCGGGCGGAGCCTCAGTAGGAGCGCTGCCGGGACAGCGCCGTCGAGTACTCGGCGAAGCCCAGGCTGCGGTAGAGCGACTCGCCGCCGCTACTGGCGTGCAGGTCGATCCGGCCGACCCGGCGGCCGTCGAACCAGTCCAGCAACGCCTCGGTGCAGGCCCGGGCGTAGCCGCGCAGCCGCCGGTCGGGGTCGGTGCAGATGTTGAAGACGGAGCCGAACAGGCCGTCCGGGTTGCCGGGCGAGGGCAGGCGGTGCTCCAGGGTGCCGACGGCGCAGGCGGCGAGCCGGCCGGGGCGCTCCGGGTCGTCGACCACGAAGGCGGACATGGTCGACCGCTCGGCCGGGGCGGCCAGCCGCTCGCGCAGCATCCGCTCGGCGGCGGCCTGCCAGGGGGCGGGGCCGGCCGAGGCGGCCATGCCGGGCATCGCCTGCAGCATCAGGTTGCGCAGCCGGACCAGCTCGGGCGCGTCGGCGGGGGCGGCGGGGCGGACTTCGATCATGCGGCGGAGGCTAGCGCCGCCGGTCGCGCGGCCGCACCCGGGTTTCGACCGGTGGAACCCGCCCCTGTCGGCGCCAGCCCCTACGCTGGCACGCATGGCAGAGCAGCAGGAGCAGCAGGACGCGGCGGCGCCGACCCCGGACGACGCGCTGGGCTACGAGCACGCCCGGGACGCGCTGCTGGACGTGGTCCGGCAGCTGGAGAACGGCGGCACCTCCCTTGAGGAGTCGCTGGCCCTGTGGGAGCGTGGCGAGCAGCTGGCGAAGGTCTGCCAGCGCTGGCTGGACGGCGCCCGGGCCCGACTGGACGCCGCGCTGGCCGCCGAGGAGGGCGCGGGCCCGGGCGGGGAGTGACCGAGCCCCGCCCACGAGCCCAGGCGCACGGCCCGGGCGCACGAGCCCAGGCGCAGAGCCCGGGCGCAGAGCCCAGGCGCAGAGCCCGGGCGCAGTGCGGCCCGCCCTGTGAGGCAGCTCACAAGGGCTTGGGGAATCGTTGAATCTTCACCTATGTTGGAGGAACTGATCGGCTCCGCCGGTCACACCGACGAACCCCCCTCCCGCATGAGGTGCAGAAGCATGACCACCGACGCCCTGGTACTCGACGCCGCCGCTCAGGACCTGCTGTTCCGCGAGGCCCGCACCGCGAACACCTTCACCGACGAGCCGGTCACCGAGGAACAGGTCCAGGCCATCTACGACCTGGTCAAGTTCGGCCCGACCGCCTTCAACCAGCAGCCGCTGCGCGTCGTCCTGGTCCGCTCCGCCGAGGGCCGCGAGCGCCTCGTCCAGCACCTGGCGGACGGCAACAAGGCCAAGACCTCCACCGCCCCGCTGGTCGCCATCCTGGCCGCGGACAACGAGTTCCACGAGGAGCTGCCGACCCAGTTCCCGCACTTCCCGCAGGCCAAGGACGTGTTCTTCTCCGAGCGCGCCACCCGTGAGCGCTCCGCCGCGCTGAACGGCGCCCTGCAGGCCGCGTACTTCATCATCGGCGTGCGCGCCGCCGGCCTGGCCGCCGGCCCGATGACCGGCTTCGACGCCGAGGGCCTCAACAAGGAGTTCTTCGGCGACGGCGAGCACTCGGTGCTGGCCGTGGTCAACATCGGCAAGCCGGGCGACGAGGCCTGGTTCCCGCGCTCCCCGCGCCTGGAGTACGACCAGGTCGTCACCACGGTCTGATCGCACCCCGCGACGGCGAAGGGCCCGCACCGGTTCGTACCGGTGCGGGCCCTTCCGCGTGTCCGAGGGGCGCCGGGGGCCTGCGCGCCCGGGCAGGGCCCCGCGCTACTTGAGCGCCTGGGCCAGCTCGGCCATCTCCTCGTAGGAGGCGGTGCCGGTGATCATGGTGGTGGCCGAACCGGTCTGGACGGCCAGCGCGCGGGCCTTGTCGCCCTGCACCCGGTCCCAGGTGCGCCCGGCGGCGTCCGCGGTGCCGTCCGGCTGGGCGCCCGCGACCTTGTCGGCGAGCAGCTTCTCGCGCGGGACGTCGGCCTGCTCGACCGCCGCGTACTGGCCGGAGGGCGTCACGAAGCCCAGGTGCCAGGCGTTGCCCTTGCCGTTGTTGATGGCGGCCGGCGTGTAGCTGACCGAGGTGGCCCGCCACTTGTCGGACAGCCCCTCCGGGGACAGCAGCGGGTACGGCGCGGCGCGCTTCGCCGAGGCCGCCTCGACCTTGTAGGCGACCACGTGCACCGGATCGCCGTTCGCGTCGTGCGGGAGGAACAGGTAACCGATCCAGACGACGAAACCGACCGCCAGCATCGACAGGACCATGTCCCGTACGGTCTGCCGACCCCTCATGCCCTTGCTCTCTGCAGCCACCCACCCATGGTGACTCATCCACACAACGGCCCGGCCACCCGGGGTGTGCACGTACGGGTGAACCGGGACGAACCGGGGCCTTCCGCCCGGGGTGGCGACCCGCGCCACAGACAGTCATCTCGTGGGCAGATACGATCGCACTACCCTCACCACGGCGTTCGACCTGGCAGTAGTCGGGCGCTCACTGGCCGTCGCGTACAGAGAGGTAACGACGATGACCACGCAGTACCCGCACCACCTTCCCAGTGCCCTGGAGGTCGCGCCCGAGGCTCCGGACCGGAACCTCGCGCTCGAACTCGTCCGGGTCACCGAGGCGGCCGCGATGGCCGCCGGCCGGTGGGTCGGCCGTGGCGACAAGAACGGGGCCGACGGCGCCGCCGTGAAGGCCATGCGCACCCTCGTCTCGACCGTCTCGATGAACGGCGTCGTCGTCATCGGCGAGGGCGAGAAGGACGAAGCCCCGATGCTCTACAACGGCGAGCGGGTCGGCGACGGCACCGGCGCCGAGTGCGACGTCGCGGTCGACCCGGTGGACGGCACCACGCTGACCGCCAAGGGCATGGCCAACGCCGTCGCCGTGCTGGCCGTCGCCGACCGCGGCACCATGTTCGACCCCAGCGCCGTGTTCTACATGGACAAGCTGGTCTGCGGCCCCGAGGCCGCCGACTACGTCGACATCACCGCCCCGGCGGCCGTCAACATCCGCCGGGTCGCCAAGGCCAAGGGCAGCGCCGTCGAGGACGTCACCGTGATGGTGCTCGACCGTCCGCGCCACGACGGCCTGGTCCGGGAGATCCGCGAGGCGGGCGCCCGGATCAAGTTCATCACCGACGGCGACGTGGCCGGCGCCATCATGACCGCCCGCGAGGGCACCGGCGTGGACCTGCTGCTGGGCGTCGGCGGCACCCCCGAGGGCATCATCGCGGCCTGCGCGATGAAGTGCATGGGCGGCGTCATCCAGGGCCGGCTCTGGCCCAAGGACGCGGCCGAGCGGCAGAAGGCCCTCGACGCCGGGCACGACCTGGACCGGGTGCTCACCACCAACGACCTGGTCAGCGGCGAGAACGTGTTCTTCGTCGCCACCGGCATCACCGACGGCGAGCTGCTGCGCGGCGTGCACTACCGCTCGGAGACCGCCACCACCAGCTCGCTGGTGATGCGCTCCAAGAGCGGCACCATCCGCGAGATCAACTCGGTCCACAAGCTGTCGAAGCTGCGGGCCTACAGCGCGATCGACTTCGACCGGGCCAACTGACCCGGCCCGGAAGCGGTTGTCCGAACGCGCGGCCCCGGCGGGATCCCCCCTCCGCCGGGGCCGCGCGGCGTACCGGTCCCGCTCGTCGCCGCGGCGGTCGCGCGGCGACCGCGGCCGCGGGTCTTCGGCCCGCCGTCAACCCGCTATCCGGCGCCCGGCCGTGGCCACCCGGGCCGCCTCGCGCAGCTCCGCGTCCCGGCGGCGGCGCCGGGCCAGCACCACCCGCCGCTCGGCGGCCGTCAGCCCGCCCCAGACCCCGTACGGCTCCGGCTGGGCGAGGGCGTGCTCGCGACACTCCAGCAGCACCGGGCAGCGGGCGCACACCTGCTTGGCCTGCTCCTCCCGCGACAGCCGGGCCGCCGTCGGCTCCTTCGAGGGCGCGAAGAACAGCCCCACCTCGTCCCGCCGACAGGCCGCACCGGTGTGCCACGGATTGTCCTCACCCGCGGCCTGACCCGCCGTACCGCTCGGGGGCTGCGGCTGCGGGGGGACGGCCGGACGGCGCTCCAGCAACTGGGCGGCGGCGACTGGCGAGGTGGTGCGGGACTCGATCGGATGCAGCACGGCCGTACTCCTGACGAGGCTCTCGGACACGGGGAACCTCGCTCCCCTGCCCGGCTGCGAGCCCCCGCTGTCCAACGCCCGGGGCGGCCGCTGGGCCGCCTCCGGTGCACAGCCGTACAAGAAGCGATGTGCGGAAGGAACTACCCCGTCCGGCCGCGATTCATGCACACTGCACGCAATCGACTACGGAGTGCACCGGGCACAACGCCGAGTGCCCGACCGGGAGTTGATCCCCGACCGGGCACTCGGCAGGTCGATTCGGGCTATTCCGTCCCGAGTTGCTTGCGCACCCACTCCTTGATCTTCTTGCCCCGGCGCGGCTTGGCCTCGCAACCGCCGAACAGGGCAAGGCCCTTGACCCGCACGACCGGAGCGTACGGGTCCGCCGCGGTCTGCTCCCGGACGTCGAAACCGCCGAAGATGCCCACCCCGGAACCGAGCAGGGTCACGTTCTCCGGCACCCGGATGTCGACCCCGCCGAAGACCGCCGTCACCGTGATCTCCACCTCGGGGGACTCGAAGACGGCGTCGGTGAGGTCGATCTCCACCCCGCCGAACGCGGTGAAGGCCGTCAGGTGCGAGCCCACCCGCCAGCGGCCCTTGCGGGAGGCACCGCCGAAGATCGCCACCACCGACGGCGCCTCGTGCCGCGCCGGCGGCAGCGGCCTGGCGGGCGCGGGGGCCGGTGCCTCGGCGCCCAGCGGCGGCTTGTCGAAGGACACCGAACGGTGCGCGGGCAGGTCCCTGGTCAGCGGGACCAGGTCGCCGAAGGTCTTGGCGGCGTACGCGGCCCCGATCCGCTCGGCGTGCTCCTCCGCGTCCAGCCGCCCCTCGGCGTAGGCGTCCCGCAGCAGTTCCGCGATCCGCTCGCGGTCGGCGTCCGAGACCCGCATGTCCGCGTCCGCCACCGGGGCGTGCGACGTCCGCGGGGCGGCCGCCGGGGCGGGCACCGCTGCGGCCACCGGGGCGGGCACCGCGGCGGGCCGCGACTCGGGTTCGGGCTTGGTCAGGGGAACGGGCGCCGACACCGGCGGCTGCCCCGGAACGTCCTGCGACGGCGAGTTCTCCGGCGTGTTGTCCGGCGTGTTGTTCACGGGCCAAGCCTAGTCGCTCGCACTCCTGGCCGAGTGAGCCCCGTCACGCAAGGCTGACCTGTCCGCATGCGTCCCGCAGCCGGGTCCTACCCTGGATGGTGCTTCGCCGACGCAGCCGGACCACTGGACCCCTAAGGACCGCCCCGATGGCTCCCACGCCAGACTTCGAGTACAGCGACCTGCTCCCCCTGGGCGCTGACCCGACCCCGTACCGCAAGCTCACCTCCGAGGGTGTCTCCACCTTCGAGGCCGGCGGCCGCACCTTCCTCCAGGTCGAGCCCGAGGCGCTGCGCCTGCTCACCGCCGAGGCGATGCACGACATCTCGCACTACCTGCGCCCCGCCCACCTCGCCCAGCTGCGCCGCATCCTGGACGACCCGGAGGCCAGCCCGAACGACCGCTTCGTCGCGCTCGACCTGCTCAAGAACGTCAACATCTCGGCCGGCGGCATCCTGCCGATGTGCCAGGACACCGGCACCGCCATCGTCATGGGCAAGCGCGGCCAGAACGTGCTCACCCCCGGCGCCGACGAGTCCGCCATCGCGCGCGGCGTGTACGACGCGTACACCAAGCTCAACCTGCGCTACTCCCAGATGGCCCCGGTGACCATGTGGGACGAGAAGAACACCGGCAACAACCTGCCGGCCCAGATCGAGCTGTACGCCACCGACGGCGACGCGTACAAGTTCCTCTTCATGGCCAAGGGCGGCGGCTCGGCCAACAAGTCGTACCTGTACCAGGAGACCAAGGCCATCCTGAACGAGGCCAGCATGCTCTCGTTCCTGGAGCAGAAGATCCGCTCCCTCGGCACCGCCGCCTGCCCGCCGTACCACCTGGCCATCGTGATCGGCGGCACCAGCGCCGAGTTCGCGCTCAAGACCGCCAAGTACGCCTCGGCGCACTACCTGGACAACCTGCCGACCGAGGGCAACGCCAGGACCGGGCACGGCTTCCGCGACCTGGAGCTGGAGGCCAAGGTCACCGAGCTGACCCAGAAGATCGGCATCGGCGCCCAGTTCGGCGGCAAGTACTTCTGCCACGACGTCCGCGTGGTCCGCCTCCCCCGCCACGGCGCCTCGCTGCCCGTCGCGATGGCCGTCTCCTGCTCCGCCGACCGCCAGGCTCTCGGCAAGATCACCGCCGAGGGCGTCTTCCTGGAGCAGCTGGAGACCGACCCGGCGAAGTACCTGCCGGACACCACCGACGAGCACCTCGACGACGACGTGGTGCGCATCGACCTCGACCAGCCGATGCCCGCGATCCGCGCCGAGCTGTCGAAGTACCCGGTCAAGACCCGGCTCTCGCTCACCGGCACGCTCGTCGTCGCCCGCGACATCGCCCACGCCAAGATCAAGGAGCGCCTGGACGCCGGCGAGGGCATGCCCAAGTACCTCCAGGACCACCCGGTCTACTACGCCGGCCCGGCCAAGACCCCCGAGGGCTACGCCTCCGGCTCCTTCGGCCCCACCACGGCCGGCCGGATGGACTCCTACGTCGACCAGTTCCAGGCCGCCGGCGGCTCCATGGTCATGCTCGCCAAGGGCAACCGCAGCAAGCAGGTCACCGACGCCTGCGCCGCCCACGGCGGCTTCTACCTCGGCTCCATCGGCGGCCCGGCCGCCCGCCTCGCCCAGGACTGCATCAAGAAGGTCGAGGTGCTGGAGTACGCCGAGCTCGGCATGGAGGCCGTCTGGCGCATCGAGGTCGAGGACTTCCCGGCCTTCATCGTCGTCGACGACAAGGGCAACGACTTCTTCCGCGAGACCACCGAGGGCCCGCTGATCACCAACCTGCGGATCCGCTCCAAGGAGTAACCCCCGGCGGAACACCCCCGCACACCCCCGAACCGCCCCGGCCGCCCTCGCGCCCGGGGCGGTTCCGCATGGTCACAATGCTTTGGCCGGTGGTACGGAAACCTCGTACCATGGCAGTACCACGTTCCGGTACGAGCTCGGAGGCTTGACCATGGCGATCAGTGCGAGCGAGGCGCGCACCCAACTGTTCCCGCTGATCAAGAAGGTCAACGACGACCACGCCCCGATAAGAATCACCTCCAAGAGCGGGGACGCGGTCCTCATGTCCGCCGAGGACTACGACGCCTGGCAGGAGACGATCTACCTTCTGCGTTCCCCCGCCAACGCCCAGCGGCTCATGGCGGCAGTCGCCCGCGACAGGAGCGGCGCCTCCGACCTCACCAGGACGCCGGAGGAACTGGAAGCTCTGGCAGGTGAGGTGTGAGGAGTGTCCACTTCGACCCGGACGCCTGGGAGGACTTCCTCTTCTGGCTCGGTTCGAACCGGAAGATGGCTCAGCGGATCGCCCGTCTGGTCGGTGAGATCCAGCGCGACCCCTTCGCCGGAATCGGCAAACCCGAACCGTTGAAGGGCGATCTGGCGGGCTACTGGTCACGCCGGATCGACGACGAACACCGCCTGGTGTACCGCGCCGACGAGAAGGAAGTGAAGATCCTCAAGGCCCGCTACCACTACCAGTAGCAGAAGCCGTCCCGGCTCGCCTCCGGCGGGGCTCAGGCGTCGAAGTCGTACTCCAGGACGTAGGAGGCGGCGTCGAGGATCATCTCGTTGAGTTCGACGACCTGGCCCTCGTCGGCGAAGGCGGTGCGGCAGATCAGGATCACCGGGGTGCCGGCGGAGAGTTCGAGGCGGGTGGCCTCCTCGGCGGCGGGCATCCGGGAGCGGACCTCCTCGCGGAAGTGCACGGGCTTGGCGCCGATCTCGGCCAGCCGGGCGTAGGTGCCGCCGGGGCCGGTGTCCTCGCGGGTGATCGCGGTGCCGGCGACCAGGACGGCCGGCAGGTAGGAGGTGGAGAGCAGCACCGGCTTGCCGTCCAGGACGAAGCGGCGGTGCCGCACGCACATCGGGACGCCCGGCTCCACCCCGAGCACCCGGGCCACGTGCTCGGGCGCGCCCTGCTCGGTGACCGAGACCTGGTCGACCACCAGGCTGCGGTTGTCGATGTCCGCGGACCATATCGACCGGCCGGAGCCCCACTGCCCCTGCGCCAGCCGCTGGATGCCGCGCCGGC
This sequence comes from Kitasatospora sp. NPDC059160, assembly GCF_042755465.1. Lineage (NCBI taxonomy): Bacteria > Bacillati > Actinomycetota > Actinomycetes > Kitasatosporales > Streptomycetaceae > Kitasatospora > Kitasatospora sp. NPDC059160. The sequence continues at coordinate 21,635 of NZ_JBHZCN010000022.1, forward strand.
GCAGCGGCCGGAAGTCCCGGACGAACACCCCGGACCCCTTGCGGGCCTCCGCGATGCCCTCGCTCTGCAGCACGCCGAGCGCCTGACGGGCCGTCATCCGGGCCACGCCGTACTCGTCCATCAGGTCGTTCTCGCCGGGCAGCCGGTCCCCCGCGCCGTAGCGGCCGCCGTCGATGGCAGCCTTGAGGGAGTCGGCGATCCGCTGGTACTTGGGCTGTTTGTCGCCACTGCTGCCGGTCATCGCGCTCCCTCTCCCTCGGACAATCCTAGGCGCGCCCGCGGCCGCCGGTAAGGAGATACGACCGTTGACATCTCTAGAGATATTAGCTTCTCTAGAGATGCTGGCCAGTCGCGACAGAGCGAAGGAGCGGTGAGGTGAGCACCCGACAGCGCAACGCCAAGGCCTACCGGCCACAGGTGGGTGACCTCGTCCTCGACCGGAGGACCGGACGCACCGGTATCTACATGGGAACCATCGGCGGCGAGCACTACCTGCGCCCCGAGCACGGCGGCCGCGAATGGACGGCCGAACCGAACCACGTCTCACCCGCCCCCGAGCCCCGCGATTCGGCTGAATGCGATCAGCCCCGGTAATTGCGGCAAAATCCACGCAAACCACGGCATTCGGACCCGGGTAATCCCCCCGGTGAATCCGGAATTCCGGAACGCCCGGGGCCCGCCGCCGGGCACGTTACGGATAACGGCGGTCACCATGCGTGCATCGAGGGCGGGAATCGGCCACCCGATGGGCCCGCACACGAATTGGCACGCACAGAACCAGAAGTGCCCCCGCGCCCGGACGGGGACGCGGGGGCACCGCCGGGCGGGGGCTGCTTACGGGTGCCCGCCGATGATGCTCTCCGGCTTGCGCGGGGTGTCCGGCCCGCCGGTGGTCGACGGCGCGGGCTCGCCCACGTACTGCCCCTCGTCGCCGAACGAGCCGTTCTCGAACGCGGCCTTGTCCGCGTCGGTCGGTGCGGTGTACCCGGTGGGGTTCGAGGACGCGGCGACCGCACCCTCGACAGCCTTGCCGGCCTCCACAGCGGCGGCCGGGGCGCCGGTCTGCGCCGCGTTCTCGGGCGTCACCGGCACCGTGGTCTCGCTCTGGTCGTTGGCCATTGGGCGGCCGCCTTTCGGTCATCAAATGTGTTCAGCCCGACCTCCGTGGCGCGGGCGCGCGGACAGTATCGTAGGGTTGATTAAATGTCCGATAAACACTGTGCGGCTTGCCGTGCCGCCCGGCAGAGTCGGGCGTCCGCCTAAGCTGAGCCACCACGGCGGACCGCCGAGCGCCCTTTCACAGAATCGACACGACAGGCCATCGGGGGACTTCATGGAGTTTCGGGAGACGCCGCAGGCACCTGCGCTGCGCTTCCAAGTCCTCGGTCCGGTCCAGGCCTGGCTCGACGGGAAACCCCTCTCTCTCGGATCCCCTCAACAACAAGCCGTTCTGACCACCCTCCTGCTGCACTCCGGACGCCCGGTCACCACCCAGGACCTGGTCGACGCGCTCTGGGGTGACCGCCCCCCGACCCAGGCCGTGGCAGCGCTGCGCACCTACGTCTCCCGGCTTCGCTCCGTCATCGAGCCCCGCCGGGAGGTGCGCCGCCCCGCCGAGTTGCTCGTCTCCGTCGCCGACGGCTACGCCCTGCGGATCCCGGGCGAGTCCCTCGACCTGTCGGTCTTCGAGAGGCTCTCCGCCGAGGCCGCGACCGCCCGTTCCTCGGGCGACAAGGCCGAGGCGCACCGGCTGCTGGCCCAGGCCCTGGACCTGTTCAGCGGCCGCCCGCTCACCGGTGTCCCGGGCCCGTACGCGGACGCCCAGCGACTGCGGCTGTCCGAACGTCAGGTCGCCGCCTCCGAGGACCTGTGCGCCGCCGCCCTCGACATCGGCCTGCACGCCGAGGTCGTCGGCGAGCTCAACAACCTGACCGCCGAGCATCCGCTCCGCGAGCGCCTGCGCGAGCTGCTGATGCTGGCGCTCTACCGCTGCGGACGGCAGGCGGAGGCGCTCGGTGTCTACACCGACACCCGCAAACTGCTGATCGAGGAGCTCGGGGTCGAACCGGGTGTCGGCCTCTCCTCGATGCACAACCGCATCCTCGCGGCCGACCCCACGCTCGCCGTCCCCGCCGCCCCGGTCGCCGTGGTTCGCAAGGAAGGCCCGACAACTCCCCCGGCCCCGGCCCAACTCCCGGCGGACGTCTCGGATTTCAGCGGACGCTCAGAGCTGGTGGGGGACCTCTCGGCAGTCCTGATGAACGCCACCGGGCAGGCCGTGGTGGTGACTTCACTGGCCGGCATCGGTGGGGTCGGGAAGACCACTCTCGCGGTGCACGTCGCCCACCGCGTGCGCGCCGAGTTCCCGGACGGACAGCTGTACGTCGACCTCCGCGGCGCAGGCGCCTCACCGGCCGATCCGGCCGTCGTCCTGGGCGACTTCCTCCACGCCCTCGGTGTCACCGAGAACCCCGACGCGCTCGAACAGCGGGCTGCCCTCTACCGGTCGCTGCTCGCCAACCGCCGCATGCTGATCCTGCTGGACAACGCCCGGGACGCCGAACAGATCCGGCCTCTCATCCCGGGGGTGTCCGGCTGCGCCGTACTCGCCACCAGCCGGTCCCGGCTGGCCGGCATCCACGGTGCCCAGCTGTTCGACGTCGAGGAGCTGACTCCTTCCGAGGCACTGACCCTCTTCTCGGCCATCGTCGGCGAGCAGCGGGTCGCCGCCGAGCCCGAGGCCGCCATGAAGGTGGTCACCGCCTGCGGGTTCCTCCCGCTGGCCGTCCGCATCGCCGCCGCCCGGCTGGCCAGTCGCCCCCGGTGGAGCGTCTCCGACCTGGCCACTCGGTTAGCCGACCAGCGGCGGCGGCTCGACGAACTCCAGCTCGGCAACCTCGCCGTGGAGACCACCATCGGGCTCGGCTACGGACAGCTGTCCGTGGACGAGGCCCGCGCCTTTCGACTCCTCGCCCTGATCGACTCGCCCGACATCCCGCTCGCCGCCGCCGCGGCGCTGCTCGGCGTGGACGAGTACACCGCCGAGGACCTCGCCGAGGCCCTCGTCGAGGCGAACATGCTGGAGTGCTTCGCCCCCGGCCGCTACCGCTACCACGACCTGCTCCGGCTCTACGCCCAGCGCAAGAACGAGCGGATCGGGGACACCGCGGAGCAGGAGCGGGCGGTGCACCGGCTCCTGGAGCTGCTGATCCCGACCCTGCGCAACGCCGCCCAGACCATCGAACCGGACGACCCGCTGTCCGACCTGCTGACCGACCCCGCCTCACCCGGGCTCGCCCTGCCCACCAGCGCTTCCGCCCAGGACTGGGTCCGGACCGAGGGCGCGCTGCTCCTCAACGCCATGGCCGCGGCGGCGAACGGGCCGGTCGCCTCGCAGCACGCGGCGCTCGACCTGCTGATCCTGCTGTACGGCCTCGGCCCGGACCCGACCCACGGCCCCCAGGTACGACCGATCCTGGAGAACGTCGGCCGCGCGGCGGAGCAGCGCGGCGACCGCGCCGCGCTCGCCCGGGTCCACTTCGCTCTCGGCACCCTGCAGTCCGCGACCAGCGACTTCCAGGACGCCGAGCACTCGCTGCGCCGCAGCCTCGACCACCAGGCACCGGACGACCCGACCGTCCTGCAGCTGGCCGCGGCCAACATGCTGGGCGTGATCCTGAGCGTGGGCAACCGCCCGGCCGAGGCCCTGCCGTTCCTGGAGCAGGCCCGCGCCGCCAACCGGACGGTCGGCACCTCCATCGGCGCGGCGCGCATCGTCAGCAACATCGCCCGGGTCCAGCACCGGCTGGGCATGACCGAGACCGCGGTCCAGTCCGCCGGTGAGGGCGTCGCCGCCGCACGGACCTCGGACAACGGCCCGCTGCTCGCCCAGACGCTGTACCAGCTCGGTGTGGTGCTCCCGGGCAGCGAGGCCGTCCCGCACCTACGGGAGGCCCACCAGCTCTACCAGTCCCAGCGCAACCCGCTCTGGGAGGGCTACACGCTGGCCCGACTGGCCTCCGCCCTGCTCGTCGCCGAGGAGCACGCCGAGGCCGCCGACGCGGCGGGTCAGTCGCTCGCCATCGGGCAGGACATGGGTTCCGCCTACTGCCAGGGCCTGGCCAACGCCGCGCTCGGCGAGGCCTTGCTCGCCCTCGCCCAGCCGGCCCGCGGGCTCGCCTGTCTGCAGGAGGCGCACGCGATCTTCACGCGGCTCGGTGTGCCGGAGGCCTCCCCCGTGGCGGACCTCATCTCCCGACAGCACACCGAGCCCTTCTCTTCTCCCCCCGCGCCGTGAGGCCTCCGCTCCCCCGCGGAGCACCTCCCCCGATCCGCGCGTCGGCGCTCCCGCAGCCCCCCGGCTGCGGGAGCGCCCTCAACGCTTCCCCGGCGCTGGTCCCTACTGTGCACCTCGCCGATTGACGTTCGATAAACGTCCGATTGTCAGCCTGCGGATCGGTGAAACCGCAGGTCAGCGGCGTCCGCCCCGGCGCGCTGTGCGGCGTGCGGGGCCGGTCGCACCACCCGGCCCGCACCCCCGTGCTTCCGCGGACCCGTCCCACATCGGCCCAAGCATGACGAGTTGGCCGGAAAGGGACCCCATGGCGCAGTGATCACGCATATTCTCAGATGCCAGTACGCACACGAGTGTCTGCCGGCAACGTGTCGGGGTGCAGGCCGTCTGTGTGATGCGGGGAGCGTGACGTACCGCCACCGGCAGCGGCCCAGGAGGCTGCGGAGGAGCCGACCGGAGGCCACGGGTGGAAGGGTGCCTCTCAACGTGACGACCGGACAGATATCCGACGCGTTCCCGGTCGGCGAGGACGCCGGCGACGACGGGCCGGACGGCCCCGACGTGCGGCGACGCCGGGCGGCCCGGGCCCTGCAGGCGGTCGCCTTCGACACCATCGGTGCCGGGTACGGCGAGGCCTTCCCCGCCAAGGACGGCCAGCTGGAGTGCGGGCGGCGGCTGCTCGCGGAGCTGGAACCCGGCGCCCGGGTGCTGGACGTGGGCTGCGGCACCGGCGAGCCGACCGTGGGCCAGCTGACCGCCGGCGGGCTGCGGGTGACCGGGATAGACCTCTCGGACGTGATGCTGACGCTGGCCCGCCGGGCTCGGATCGAGGGAGCGCACCCGGCCGAGTTCCACCGCATCGACCTGTACGATCTGGCCACCGAGCGCGCCGACCGGGTGTGGGGCGTGCCCGCGCTGGGGGCGGCGGGCCGCGGCACCTTCGCCGCCGTCACCGCGTTCTTCTCACTGATCCTGCTGCCGCAGGACGAGATCCCGACCGTGCTCGGCCGGCTGCGCGAACTCCTGCGGCCGGGCGGACTGCTGGTGCTCGGTATGGTCGAGGCGGACCTGGATCACGTTCCGCTTCCGTTCCTTGGCAGAGAGCTGCGGATCAGTGGGTATCTGAGGGAGGATCTGGAGCGGGTTCTGGTCGCGGCCGGTTTCGCCGTCGAGGAGTGCTCGGGGCATCCGTACGCGCCGGCCAGTACCACGCTGCCGCCGGAGGAACAGCTGTTCCTGTGCTGTCGACGCGTCGGCTGACCGACCAGAGGACCAGAACAGCTCACCGTCCAGACCTCCCGACCACACCGAATCCAGGACAGGCAGCCGTGCGCGACCAGCTCAAGACCGAGGCGGAGCAGCCGCCCGCCGTCCCGGGTCAGCGCGTCCGGATCCCGGCCCGGCCGGACGAACCGGTCAGGGCCGTGGCCCCGGCGAAGCCTCCGACGGCGCGGCCGGACCGCACCGGGGCGGCAGACGGGCTGGCGGACCGCCTCGCCTACCTCGACGCGGCGACCCGGCGGATCAACAGCGCCCTCGACCTGGCCGCGACCCTGCGCAACATCGGCCGGGTGCTGGTCCCGACCCTCGCCGACGCCGCCGTCGTCCACCTGCGCGACCCGCTGCCCAACGTGGAGCGCGAGCCCGGCTTCCCCGAGGAGCTGCGGATCCACCACAGCACCGGCACCCGGATCGGCCGCCGCGGCCGCAAGAGCGGCGCGGACGACCGGCACCGCTCGCGCTTCGGCTCCCGCTCGACCGCGGACACCGGCCCGGCCACCCCGGTCACCCGGGGCGGCGCGCTGGCGCACATCCTGCTGAGCCGCCGCCCCGCCGAGTCGGCCGTCCTGGGCACGCCCGCCGCCGAGCGCACCGAGGCGCTGCTGCGCGAGGTGTACGGCCCCCGCGGGCTGGCCCGGCTGGCGGCCGGCACCTCGGTGGTGGCCCTTCCGCTGCGCGGCCGCAAGGCCGTCCTCGGTCTGCTGGTGCTGATCCGCCGGCCCCCTGAACGCACCGGCCGGCCGGCCTTCGACGCGGCGGACACCGCGACCGCCGCGCACCTGGCGACCCAGGCGGGGCTGGCGGTGGACACCGCGCTGCGGTACGCCCGCGAGTGGGAGATAGCCAACGAACTCCAGCGCAGCATGCTGCCGTTGCGGCTGCCGCAGTCTCACGGCGTCCGGCTCGCCCAGCGCTACCTGCCCGGCGAGCGCGGCGCCCAGGTCGGCGGCGACTGGTACGACGCGGTGCCGCTGCCCGGCAACCGGGTCGCCCTGATCGTCGGCGACGTGATGGGCCACTCGCTCACCTCGGCCGCCATCATGGGCCAACTCCGCACCAGCGCCCAGACCTTGGCCGCCCTCGACCTGCCGCCGCACGAGGTGCTCTACCACCTGGACGAACAGGCCCAGCGGCTCGGCCGCGAACAGCACCTGGCCACCTGCGTGTACGCGGTGTACGACCCGATCGCCAACCGGGTCGTGCTGGCCAACGCCGGGCACGTCCCGCCGGTACTGGTCCGCCCGGACGGCACGGCCGAGTTGGTGGAGCTGGACTCCGGGGCGCCGATCGGGGTCGGCGGGGTGGACTTCAACTCGGTCGAGCTGCCCGCGCCGCCCGGATCGGCGCTGCTGCTGTTCACCGACGGCCTGGTGGAGACCCGCACCCGCCCGCTCAGCGACGGCCTGGAGGTGCTCCGCGCGCGGATCGCGGCCGCCCGCTGGCAGTCCCCCGAGCAGCTGTGCCAGGAGGCGCTGCGGATCCTGCCGCCCGGGGACCGCGGCGACGACATCGCCCTGCTGGGCGCCTGCTTCGACGGCATCCCGGCCGGGGACGTCGCCCACTGGTACCTGCAGCCGCGCAACGAGACGCCGGGCCGGGCCCGCCGGCTGGCCGCGCACACGCTGCGCCGCTGGGGGCTGGACGAACTGAGCGAGGCGACCGAGCTGATGGTCAGCGAGCTGGTGACCAACGCCGTCCAGCACGCGACCCGCCCGGTCACCCTGAGCCTGGTGCGCACCACCCGGCTGCGCTGCGAGGTCGGCGACGACAGCCCGCTGCTGCCGCGGCCGCGCCGTACCGGTCCGGAGGACGAACGCGGGCGCGGGCTCCAGATAGTGGCCCGGTGCGCGGACCGCTGGGGCGCCACCCGGCTGGGCACCGGCAAGGTGGTCTGGTTCGAGCAGCGGCTGCCCGCCGCGACGTGACGATGACCGGCGGGACGTGACGGTGCCCGGCGGGACGTCGGATCCCGCCGGGCACCGCCGGGCCGTCAGACCCCCGCGGGCTCCTTCGCCGACCGGCGCTCCCGCTCCAGCCGGGCGATCAGCTGCTCGCCCTCCATGTCGACCTTCGGCACGACCTTCTCCAGTCGCTTCGGGAACCACCAGGCCGCCTTGCCGAACAGCGCCATCGCCGCCGGCACCAGGGCCATCCGCACCACGAAGGCGTCCACCAGCACGCCCACCGCGAGGGCGAAGCCGATCGGCTGGACGATCGGGTCGTGCCCGAACACGAAGGCCCCGAACACCGAGACCATGATCAGCGCGGCCGCCGTCACCACCCGGGCGCCGCCCTTCACGCCGCCGACGACCGCCTCGCGCGGCGCCTTGCCGTGGACGTACTGCTCCTTCATCCCGGAGACCAGGAACAGCTCGTAGTCCATCGCCAGCCCGAACAGCACGCCGATCAGCAGGATCGGCACGAAGCTGACCACCGGGCCGACCTTGGGCACGTCGACCAGGCCGTCCAGCCAGCCCCACTGGTAGACCGCTACCACCGCGCCGAGCGAGGCCAGGATGCTGAGCAGGAAGCCCAGCACCGCCTTGAGCGGCACCAGCACCGAGCGGAAGGCCAGCGCCAGCAGCACCAGGGCGATGCCGACGATCACCGCGACGAACGGCGGCAGGGCCTGGCCGAGCTTGGTGGAGACGTCGATGTTGGCGGCGGTGGTGCCGGTGACGGCGATGCTCGCGCCGGTCGCGGCCCGGATGCCGTCGCGCTGGTCGCGGATCTCGTTCACCAGTGCCCGGGTGTCCTGGTGGTCCGGGCCGGTCCTCGGGATCACCGGCACCAGGGCGGTGCCGCTGCCCGTATCGACCTTCGGGGGCAGCAGGGTCTGCACGCCCTTCAAGCCCTGGAGCCGGCCCGCCACCTCCTGGACGGCCTGCTCGGGGCGCGGTGCGCCGTGGGCGTCGACGACCACCACCAGCGGCGCGTTGAAGCCCGGGCCGAAGCCGTCGCCGACCAGGTCGTACGCCTTGCGGGCGTCCGTTCCGACGGCCTGTGAGCCGCCGCCCGGCAGGCCGAGGTCCAGGCTCGCGGCGGGCACCGCCATGGCGCCCAGTCCGGCCAGGCCGACCAGCAGCACGGGCAGCGGGCGGCGGACCACGAAGCGGGCCCAGCGCTCGCCGAGGGTGACCGTGCCGTGGGTGGTGAGCGCCCGCTTCCAGACCGGCAGCCGGTCGATCGCGCGGCCGGTGAAGCCGAGCACCGCGGGCAGCAGGGTGATCGCGACCAGGACGGCCACCACGACGGCGCCGGAGGCGGCCAGGCCCATCACCGTCAGGAACGGGACGCCGGCCACGGCCAGTCCGGCGAGCGCCACGACCACGGTCAGCCCGGCGAAGACGACGGCGCTGCCGGCGGTCGCGGTGGCCCGGGCCGCGGACTCCTCGGGCTCCAGGCCCTCGGCCAGGTGGCGGCGGTGGCGGAACAGGATGAAGAGGGCGTAGTCGATGCCGACCGCGAGGCCGACCATCAGGGCCAGCACCGGCGCGGTGGTGATGATCTCGAACGAGCCGGTCAGCGCCAGCAGCCCGGCCATCGCGACGGCGACGCCGACCAGCGCGGTCAGCAGCGGCAGCCCGGCCGCGACCAGGGTGCCGAGGGTGATCACCAGCACCAGCCCGGCCACCACCAGGCCGACCGCCTCGGAGCCGCCCTCGATCTGGGCGAACCTGTTGTACGCGTCGCCGCCGAAGGCCACCTCCAGCCCGGCCGCGCGGGCGGGCTCGGCGGCGGCCCGGACGGCGTCCCGCTGCTGGTCGGTGACCTCGGCGAGCTTGTGGTCGAAGGAGACCAGCGCGATCGCGACCCTGCCGTCCGGGGAGACCGCGCCGGTGGCGTACGGGTCGGGCACCGCGGCCACGCCGGGGACGTGGGCGATCCGGGTGACGGCCTCGCCGACCGCCCTGCCCGCCTCGGGCGAGGCCATGCCGCCGGGCGCCGGGGCGGCGAAGACCACCTGGGCGGAGCCGTGGCCCTGCTCGGGGAAGGTGTCCTTGATCCGATCCAGGGTGGCCTGGGCCTCGGTGCCGGGGACCTTGAACTCGTCGCTGGTGCTGCCCGCGAGGGCGCCCGCGGCCCCGCCCACGACGATCAGCAGCGCGACCCAGACGGCCAGCACGGCGCGCCTTCTCCGGAAGCAGTAACGGCCCAGTCGGTACAGGTACGTGGCCAAGGTCTGACCCCTCGCGGTGCGGTCGGCGGACGGACGGGCGCCCGGCGGGTGCCCGGGCGACCCCTCCCACGGTAGACCCAAGTTTGTCGGGTGACAAAGTTGACCGACCCAATCGACCGACACGGTTGCCCGACACAGTTGCCCGCCCATGGCGCTACCCTGGCTGGATGGCTCATGTCCCCGCCTCCGAACGCCGACCGCAGCTGGTCCGGGCCGCGATCGACCTGATGACCCGGGAAGGGGTCTCCGCCGGCAGCACCCGCGCGATCGCGGCGGAGCTGGGCGTGGCACAGGCGACGGTGCACTACACCTTCGGCACCAAGAAGGACCTCTACCGGGCCGTCGTCGAGGAGGTCGCCGCCCAGTTCATCGACCAGGTGCGCGCCGCCTCACCCGGTGACGGACCGTTCGGCGACCAGGTCCGCACCCTGGTCCACGCCCTCTGGGAGGCCGCCACCGGCGAGGACGGGCGCTGCGTCCTGCTCAGCGAGTTCGAGACGCTGGCGATGCGCGACCCGGACGTCCGGGAGATCATGCTCGGCCTCCAGCACGCCATGGAGTGCACCGCCACCGAGATGCTCGCCGCCCTCGCCGCCGCCCACGGGCTGACCCTGGCGCTGCCCGCCGACCGGATCGCCGCCCACTTCCTCACCGGCTTCGACGGCCTGACGGCCCGCCACCTGATCCGGAGCCTGCCCGGCGAGCCGCCCGCCCCGGAGACCCTGGAGGCGCTGGACCTGCTGGTGACGACCACGGTCGGCCTCTGCCTCGGCGCACCGGCGGTGCGCTGACGCCTCAGGGCGCACCGGCGGCGCACTGACGCCTCAGGGCGCGTCGACGATCCGGACCGGCAGCTCGGCCAGCACCTCGCGCAGCGCCGCGCCGAAGCGCTCGTACTCGGCGCTGCGGGCCGACCCCGGCCGGGTGGCCAGCCCGATCCGGCGGCCGGGCGCCGGGGCGGCGAACCGTACGGCGGCCAGCCGGTCGGTGCGACCGGCCTCGACGTCCAGCGCGGTGGCCGGCAGCAGCGTCACCCCGAGCCCCCCGGCGACGAGTTGGACCAGGGTGGACAGGCCCGCCGCGCGAGTGGTGGAGCCGGCCGGGTCGGCACCGACCTCGCGGCAGATGTCGAGGGCCTGGTCGCGCAGGCAGTGGCCCTCCTCCAGCAGCAGCACGTCCAGGTCGAGCAGCACGTCGCGCGGCACGTCGACCCGCCCGGCGAGCGGATGCCCGGGCGGGGTGACCAGGACGAAGTCCTCGTCGAACAGCGGGATCTCCCGGGTCGGCGAGGAGCCGCCGGCCGGGAGCGCGAGCAGCAGGACGTCCAGCCGCCCGGCGGCCAGGCCCTCCAGCAGCGAGGGGGTGCGCTCCTCGTGGACGTGCAGTTCCAGCTCCGGGAAGCGGTCGCGGACCAGCCGCAGCACGGTGGGCAGCAGGTACGGGGCGACGGTCGGGATCACCCCGAGGTGCAGCGGTCCGGTGAACGGACGGCGGGCGGCGTCGACCTCCTCGGTGAGGGCCTGCAAGGAGGCGAGCACCCGGCGCGCATGCCCGTGCACACGCTCCCCCAGGGGAGTGACGATCACCTTGCGCGTCGTACGCTCGACCAGCTGCGCGCCCAGCGACTCCTCCAGCGCCGCGACCGCCCCGGACAGGGCCGGCTGACTCGTCCCGGTGGCGGCGGCGGCCTCCCGGAAGTGCCGGTGCTCCGCCACCGCGACGAAGGCCTTGAGCTGGGCGACCGTCGGCGTGCGCGGGCTGCGGACTGTGGCGCTCCCCACAGCCGCCTCGGGTTTGGCGGCGGCGACCCTGCGGCGGGCGGGCCGGGAGGGGGGTGGTTCAGTACTGATAACAATCTCCGATCAGACACATCAAGTGTAGCTATTTCTCTGATCAGTCCACGATGTGGAATCGTGGGTCCTGTCCGGAATCCGGACAAAACTCCCCGCAGTCTCATCCCAGGAGAAGCGAACGTGCTCACGATCGGCGACAAGTTCCCCGAGTTCGACCTCAAGGCCTGTGTCGACCTGGATGCCGCGAGCGCCTTCGCCGACATCGACCACAAGACCTACGAGGGCAAGTGGAAGATCGTCTTCTTCTGGCCGATGGACTTCACCTTCGTCTGCCCGACCGAGATCGCCGCGTTCGGCAAGCTGAACGACGAGTTCGCCGACCGTGACGCCCAGATCCTCGGCGTCTCCGGCGACTCCGAGTTCGTGCACCACGCCTGGCGCAAGGACCACAAGGACCTGCGCGACCTGCCCTTCCCGATGCTGGCCGACATCAAGCACGAGCTGATGCGCGCCTGCGGCGTCGAGGGCGAGGACGGCACCGCCCAGCGCGCCGTGTTCATCGTCGACCCGAACAACGAGATCCAGTTCGTCATGGTCACCGCCGGCTCCGTCGGCCGTAACCCCAAGGAGGTCCTGCGGGTGCTGGACGCCCTGCAGACCGACGAGCTGTGCCCGTGCAACTGGACCAAGGGCGAGGACACCCTCGACGCCCAGGCCCTCCTGGCGGGCTGACCCATGGCCCTCGACGACCTGAAGGCCGCCCTTCCGGACTACGCCAAGGACCTCAAGCTCAACCTGGGCTCGGTCATCGGCAACTCCGACCTCCCCGCCCAGCAGCTCTGGGGCACCGTGCTGTCCTGCGCGATGGCCACCCGCAGCCCCGCCGTGCTGCGCGAGCTGGAGCCCGAGGCCAAGGCCAACCTCTCCCCGGAGGCGTACACCGCCGCCAAGGGCGCGGCCGCGATCATGGGGATGAACAACGTCTACTACCGGACGCTGCACCTGCTCTCCGACAAGGAGTACAGCACGATGCGGGCCGGTCTGCGGATGAACATCATCGGCACCCCGGGCGTCGAGAAGATCGACTTCGAACTCTGGTGCTTCGCCGTCTCGGCCATCAACGGCTGCGGCCAGTGCCTCGACTCGCACGAGGCCGTGCTGCGCAAGGCCGGCGTCGACCGTGAGGTCATCCAGGCCTCGATGAAGATCGCCGCCGTCCTCCAGGCCGTGGCGGGCGTCCTCGACTCCGAGGCCGCCCTCGCCGCCGTCAACGCCTGAACCACCCGCACCACCCGAGGGGCCCCTCCGCACGGAGGGGCCCCTCGGCGTTTCCGGCGCCCGGCGGGCCCAACTCGGCTACAGTGCAAGGCGATCCGTGTACGACATTCGGTCGAGGGGGAGCCGCGATGTCCGACCATCCGGAGAACGGCGGGGGCTTCCGCGCCAACCCGGACGAACTCCAGCAGACCGGTGGCACCGCCGTCGAAACGGCCGAGCAGATCCCCGGCGAGCTCAAGGCCCTGCTCGAGGCCTCGAACCAGTCCGCCTCCGGACTGGCCGGCCTCCGGTGCGGCACCGCACTCGGCACCTGCGCCAACGCCTGGAACACCCTGCTGACCGACCTGCACGCCACGATGGGCCGGCAGGGCCGAGGTCTGATCGACGCGGGCCTCGGCTACGGCAGCACCGACCAGCAGATCAGCACGGCCTTCGGCCCGGACACCCGTACCGTCCCGGTGGGCCCGACCGCACGGCAGAAGCACAACTTCGTCCTGCACTTCGGTTAGGGGCGACCGCATGGACCTCGCCACACTGCGCGACACCGACCTGAGTCACCTGTACGCGGCGGCCGATGCCTACGACAAGCTGTACGGCGCCTTCGGGCAGCACGTGGACAAGTGGCGCGACGGCGTCGACGGCCGCATCGCGGCCGCCGACTGGGCCGGTCCCTGCGCCGACGCGGCCCGACCGGCGCTGCGCCGCAGCACCGGCGAGCTGAAAGCCGCCCACAGCGAGATCGGGCAGATCGGCAGGAGCATCCGCGCCGGCGCCGACGCACTGGCCCTCGCCCAGTCCGCGCTCCGCACGGCACTGACCGACGCACAGACGGCCGGACTGTCCGTCGACGCCCGTGGCACGGTCTCCTGGCCGCCCGGCAGCTACGCCGACCAGCACGACCCCGACTACCGGAGGAGCTGCGAGCGCGTCGCCACAGCACTCGCCGCCCGCATCTCGACTGCCCTGACCGAGGCCGAAGCCGTCGATCAGGCCATCGCCACCCGGCTCCAGCACTACGTCGAGCGCGCCCAGGACGGCACGGGCCTCGACTCGGGCGCCGCCCTCAGCGACCGGCTCGACCCCACCCTCGCCCCGGACGGCCTGCTGCTCGGCAGCGTCCCCAAGGACGACGCACCGCCCACCGAGGTCAATGCCTGGTGGAATGCGCTGCCCCCCGACAAGCAGCAGTGGCTCGTCCACGAACACCCGGACCTGGTCGGCAACCGCGACGGCGTCCCCGCGGTCGCCAGGAACCAGGCCAACCGGATCCTGCTGCCGAGACTGATCGCCGAGTACGAGCGGGGTGGCCGGTCGTCCGATCCGAACGACGACCTGAGGCTGGCCGGGTACCGCAGGATCGCCGAGCGGCTGCGCCGGACCGACGGAACGGAACCGCCGGTCTTCCTGCTCGGCATCAGCGGGGAGGGGCAGGGGCGCGGCATCATCTCCTTCGGGAACCCTGACACCGCCCAGGACGTCACCTCCCTGGTCGGCGGTCTGGACACCACGCTGCAACGCATCGGCGGCGGCGACGCGGACCGGGCGAAGGCCGTGTACGACGCGGCCCAGCGCGCCGACCCGACCCGCAGCACCGCGTCCATCGCCTGGCTGGGGTACGACGCGCCGCTCAGCTTCCCGGAGGCCGGCGACCTGAGCCGCGCGCAGGGCGGCGTCGACGCCTACCGCAGGTTCCTCGAGGGGCAGCGCGTCACCCACCAGGGCGCTCCGGCCCACGTCACGGCCGAGGGCCACAGCTTCGGTTCGCTGCTGGTCGGCCTCGCCGCGCGGAAACCGGCCGGGATCGCGGCCGACGACGTCATCCTGGTCGGCAGCCCCGGCACCGACGCCTTCCACGCCTCCGAGTTCTCCGTCGGGGCCGACCACACCTACGTCGGCGCCGCCTCCTGGGACCACATCTCGCACCTGGGCTGGTTCACCAGGGATCCGGCGAGCGTCGACTTCGGCGCCCACCGCTTCGCCGTGGACGGCGGGTCCCCCGACTTCACCGCGCACTCGTCCTACTGGGACGACGGCCCCGGCGACGACCGCACCTCGGTCGACAACATCGGTCGGATCGTCAGCGGCCACGGCAGCCGGATCACCCCGGCGGCCGGACGTCATGACTGACCCCCGCCCCGGCGCCCCGCAGGAGCCGCGGTCCGGCGGGGGCTGCTGGACGGTCCTGGTCACCGTCCTCTGGGCAGTGGTCTGCCTCGTCGCGGTGGTCTGGACGGCGTTCGCCGCCGAGGACCCGCCCTGGCACGGGTACTACGGACTGCTGTGGGTGGTGGGGCTGCCCTGGAGCGGTCCGGTGCTCGGGGCCGTGCTGACCCGCAGGGCGCTGCGGCACGGTGCGCCGGGCCGGTGGCACTGGGCCGCGCGGGAGGCCGGGATCGCGACCGGCGCGGTGCTGGGGCTGGCGGTCGTGGCGGTCGGCACCGCCGTCCTGTCCGCCCTCGGTCAGTCGGCGGCCGGCTGAGTCGCCGCCGGCCGGGTGGCGGCCGTGCGTTCGGCGGCCTCGCGGGCGGCTTCGAGGGCGGTGAAGACGGCCTGGCCGGCCTCGTTGCGGCGGCGCAGGTGGCCGACCACGGTGTTGGTGACGGCGATCAGCGGGACGGCCACGACCGCGCCGCCGATGCCGCCGATGATGCCGCCGGCCGCGACGCCGAGGACCACGCCGAGCGGGTGGACCCGGACGGCGCGGCCGAGGATGAGCGGCTGGAGGATGTGGCTCTCCACCTGCATCACCGCGATCAGGACGACCAGCACCATCAGCGCCGTCCACGGCCCCTGGGTGACCAGGGCGATCAGGACGGCGACGGTGCCGGTGACGAGGGCGCCGACCAGCGGGACGAAGGCGCCCAGGAAGATGATCACGGCCAGCGGCATGGCCAGCGGCACGCCCAGCAGGTCGACGCCGATGCCGATGCAGAGCGCGTCGATGAAGGCCACGCAGACGGTGCCGCGCACGTACGCGGTGAGCGTGGTCCAGGCCTTGGGCCCGGCTCCGGCCATCGCGAAGCGGGACTGCCGGGGCAGGCCGCGCAGCGCCCAGTTCCAGATCCTGGAGCCGTCGTAGAGGAAGAAGAAGGTGGTGAAGAAGGTCATCAGCAGCGCGGTCAGGATCTCGACGGCGATCTGCGCGCCGGTGATCGAGGCCGAGGTGAGCTGGTCGGTGTTGGTGGTGATGGCCTTGGTGATCTGGTTGGCGAAGTCGGTGATCTGCTGCTGGGTCAGGTGCAGCGGGCCGGTGATCATCCAGTCCCGGAGCTGGTTGACGCCGGTCTTCACCTGGTTGGTGACGTCGGGCAGGTTGGTGGACACCTGCCAGACCACGAACCAGCCGACCAGCCCGATCCCGGCCAGACCGCTGAGGAAGACCCCGCCGGCCGCGAGCGAGCGCGGCACCCCGCGCCGGCGCAGCCAGGACACCGAGGGCTCCAGCAGCGCGGTGATCAGCAGCGAGGCCAGCACCGAGAAGGCGACCAGCCGCAGCATGTCGACGACGTAGAAGAGGACGTAGAGCGCGGCGCCGAGCAGCAGCAGCCGCCAGGTCGACTCGGCGGCGACCCGCAGTCCCCACGGCACCGCCTCGGCGGGGGTGGCGGGCCGGCCGGGGTGGTACTCGCGGCCGAGTCCGGTGTGCGCGGGGGGTGCGGTCGGCGCGGCGGGCGCGGCCGCCGCGGGCGTGGTCGCGGGAGCGGGGGCCTCGGCGGCAGCCTCCGCGACGGCCCCGGCCTCGGCCTCGGGCGCCACCCGGGCGGCGAGCGGCGCGGCCGTCGGCGCGGGGTCGGTGCGCGGCACCGGGACGGGGCCGGGCGCCTCGGCGAGGGCCGGTACGGGGAGTTCGTGCGGATCGGCCGCCATCGCGGCGCGCCGGCGCCGTTCGATCACGGCGGCCGCGCTCGCCACCACGGCCATGCCCTTGGCCACGGCCTTGAAGGCCTTTCCGCCCCGCGCCATCCTCGCTACCACCGCTTCCCTGCCGGACCCGCCGATCCCGGCGGTAACGCCGTGGGTCGCACCACGGCCGTCAGGGATGACGCTACCCGGCGGGGGCGGGGCGAGTCCGCCCGCCGTGGGGTTCGGCTTCGACCACTTCACTTCACAAACCAAGACAAAACGCCAGGTTTCAGGTGGTTTCGCCCAGGCGCGACGGGGGAGGACTTCGAACGGGACGCCGAGTCGTCCCATCAGGCCGACCGGTGCCGTGGAGCCGGTCGTCCGGATCGCTTCCATCGAGCCAACCGCCGGCGGACCGGCCGGTGCGGGGAGCTACCAGGACCCCTCCCCGCGCCCCGCGTCCGCACCAGGACCGCACCGCCCGTGGGCGCCTTGGTCAGCGCAGCCCGGGCGGCGCGGCCCGCCCTTCCCCGGCCGCCGCGCACGGCGTGCCCGGGAACGCCGCGGCCCCCGGCTGCTCGTCGAACAGGACGAGCGGCCGGGGGCCGCGGGGAGTGGCGCCGCCCGGGGCGGCGGTCCTCCTAGTACCAGCTGTGGGCCTGCCAGAACGACCAGGCACCGCAGGGGCTGCCGTAGCGGCTGTTCATGTAGCTGAGGCCCCACTTGATCTGGGTGGCCGGGTTGGTGCGCCAGTCGGCACCGGCCGAGGCCATCTTGGAGCCGGGCAGGGCCTGGACCAGACCGTAGGCGCCGGAGCTACTGTTGGTCGCGGTGTAGTCCCAGCCGCTCTCGCGCTTCACGATCTGGCTGAAGCACTGGAACTGGGCGTCGTTGCCGACGATCTGCCGGGCCGTGTCCTGGACGGAACCGGGGCTGACCGAGACGGGGGGCGCGCTGTTGTCCACCGCGGACATCGCCGACCGCGCCTTGGAGCGGTTGGCGGCGGCGTCGGCGGCGGCACGCTGGTCGGCGGCGGCCTTGGCGGCCTTGTCCGCGTCGGCCTTGGCCTGGGCGTCGGCCTTCGCCTGGGCGTCCGCGGCGGCCTTCTGGCGCGCGGCCTCCTCGGCGGCCTTCTGCTCGGCGGCAGCCTTGGCGGCGGCGTCGGCGGAGGCCTGCTGGGCGGTCGCCTGCTGGCCGATGTTGTCACTTGCGGCCTGTGCCTGGGAGCCAGAGGGGACTTCGGCGAGCAGGGTCGCGCCGGCGACGTCGACCGTCTGCGCAGCCTTGACCTCGCTGCCCGAGGCCATACCCACGACGGCACCGACAGCGGTGACCGCGGTGGCAGAGGCCACAGCAACTCCCCGGACCGAGATCCGAGTCACATGGATTCCTTCCAGCATCGCCCACGCGTGACCGTGCGGACGCAACATGCCCCTTGGCACGGACCTCCGCAGGTGCTCTGGTCACGGGAGGTACTGGCCCGGCGTCCGGTCGGAATGAGGCGACCGGGCGTTGGAATCGGGCGGCGTACGGCTCAACGGTCTTCAATTGTGTGTCCACCGACCGGAGTTGGCGGACCTTCCCGGGCCGAGCCTCCAACGAGCGGAAGCCCTGCCGCGCCGTACGCGGGGCCTGACAGAACCCACACCATGCCGCACCGGGCACTGTCGACGCAATTCCCGCCTGCGTGGCGCATGTCACATTCACCGTAGGGAAGTTCTTCGGACAGAAAGCACTCGATGTGATGAAAGGGACGGGGCCCGCTCCGTCAGGAGCGGGCCCCGCGCCACAAGTTGAACCTATTGTCCGACTATGTCCCGCTCAGGGGTGGTTCACGGGTTGATGTCCTCCAGCATCTCCGTGACCAGCGCCGCGATCGGCGACCGCTCCGAGCGGGTGAGCGTGATGTGCGCGAAGAGCGGATGCCCCTTCAACTTCTCCACCACCGCGACCACGCCGTCGTACCGGCCGACCCGGAGGTTGTCCCGCTGCGCCACGTCGTGGGTGAGCACCACCCGCGAACCCTGGCCGATCCGGGACAGCACCGTCAGCAGGACGTTCCGCTCCAGCGACTGGGCCTCGTCCACGATCACGAAGGCGTCGTGCAGCGAACGCCCCCGGATGTGGGTCAGCGGCAGCACCTCCAGCATCCCGCGGCCGATGACCTCCTCGATCACGTCGGGGGTGGTGACCGCCGAGAGGGTGTCGAAGACCGCCTGGGCCCAGGGGCCCATCTTCTCCGCCTCGCTGCCGGGCAGGTAGCCGAGCTCCTGGCCGCCGACCGCGTACAACGGCCGGAAGACCATCACCTTGCGGTGCTGCCTCCGCTCCAGCACCGCCTCCAGCCCGGCGCACAGCGCCAGCGCCGACTTGCCCGTCCCGGCCCGGCCGCCCATCGACACGATGCCGATGTCCGGATCGAGCAGCAGGTCCAGCGCCACCCGCTGTTCGGCGCTGCGCCCGCGCAGCCCGAACGCCTCGCGCTCGCCGCGCACCAGCCGGACCCGCCCGTCCCCGGTGACCCGGCCGAGTGCCCGGCCGCGCTCCGAGGTGAGCACCAGCCCGGTGTGCACCGGGAGCTCCTCGACCCCGTCGATGTCCACCGCGGCGTCGTGGCCGGCCGCGAACAGCGCGTCGACCTGCTCGGCCCCGACGTGCAGCTCGGACATGCCCGTCCAGCCGGAGGTGATCGCGAGCTCGGCCCGGTACTCCTCGGCGAGCAGGCCCACCGAGCTGGCCTTGATCCGCAGCGGGAGGTCCTTGGAGACGACGGTGACGTCGTAGCCCTCGGCCTGGAGGTTGCGGGCGACCGCCAGGATCCGGGTGTCCGCCTCGCCCCCGCCGGCCCGGTAGCCGGCCGGCAGTATCGAGACGTCCGAGTGGTTGAGCTCGACCCGGATCGTCCCGCCCAGTTCGCCCACCGGGATCGGCTCGTCGAGCCGGCCGTGGCGGATGCGGTAGTCGTCGAGCAGGCGCAGCGCCTGGCGGGCGAAGTAGCCCAGCTCGGGGTGGTGGCGCTTGGCCTCCAGCTCGGTGACGACCACCACCGGGAGGACGACCTCGTGCTCCTCGAAGCGGGTCATGGCGAGCGGGTCCGCCAGGAGCACGCTGGTGTCGAGAACGTACGTGCGCCGGTCTGGTGTCCGGCGGCTCTTCGAACTGACCACTAGGCCTCCAGAGCGGATGACCCTGCGTCATCCGCGGCAAGCCGGCCCCCGCTGCCCCGGTGGCCTCGGGACCGGACTGACTGGAGTATTCCCAGGCGGGGGGCGGTGCATTCGCGCCCCCGGCGAACTGACGGATCATTGCCGGTGAACGTTTGGCCTCGCGCGCGGCCCGGGTAGGCCAGGCCTACGGCGGTCATTTCGCCCGGAGGCGCGGCCGAGGGGCCCTGATCAGAGGCCGAGCCGCCGGTTCCGCTGCTCGAAGGCGCGCAGCGCGCGCAGGAAGTCGACCTTGCGGAAGGCCGGCCAGTACGCCTCGCAGAAGTAGAACTCGCTGTGGGCGCTCTGCCAGAGCAGGAATCCGGACAGCCGCTGCTCGCCCGAGGTGCGGATGATCAGGTCCGGGTCGGGCTGGTTGGCGGTGTAGAGGTGCTCGGAGATGTGCTCGACGGTCAGGATCTCGGCGAGTTCCTCGATCGGGGTGCCGCGCCCGGCGTGCTCCTGGAGCAGCGAGCGGACGGCGTCGGCGATCTCGTGCCGGCCGCCGTAGCCGACCGCGACGTTGACGGTGATGCCGTCGATCCCGGCGGTCTCCTCGGCGGCGCGCTTGAGCACGTCGGCGGTGTGCTGGGGGAGCAGGTCCAGCGCGCCGACCGGGTTGACCCGCCAGCGGCGGGCGGCGGCCAGGCCGGTGACGGCGTCCTCGATGATGCCGAGCAGCGGGACCAGCTCGTCGGCGGGACGGTCCAGGTTGTCGGTGGAGAGCATCCACAGGGTGACGACCTTGACGTGGGTCTCGTCGCACCAGCCGAGGAACTCGCTGATCTTGTCGGCGCCGCGCTGGTGGCCGTACGCGGTGGAGCCGCCGGCGGCCTTGGCCCAGCGGCGGTTGCCGTCCAGGATCACGCCGATGTGGTGCGGGGTGCGCGCGAGGTGGACCTCGACCCGTCGGCCGTAGAGCCCGTACATCCCGCCCAGCAGGGTGCGCAGCCCCGGCGTCCGTTCGGCGACATCG
The DNA here is from genome assembly GCF_042755465.1 of Kitasatospora sp. NPDC059160. Classification (NCBI taxonomy): domain Bacteria; kingdom Bacillati; phylum Actinomycetota; class Actinomycetes; order Kitasatosporales; family Streptomycetaceae; genus Kitasatospora; species Kitasatospora sp. NPDC059160. The sequence continues at coordinate 42,483 of NZ_JBHZCN010000022.1, forward strand.
CGCAGACCCATGGTTTCCCGGCCCCTCCGTACTCGTTCAGGCAGGTGCGTCACCGCCCCGGCGCAGCCTACTCCCGCGCGCAGGCACGCGGTAAAGCCGCAGGTAGCGGTCTGGTCACGGTCCTGTACGAAGTCTGTCGCGACGGGTGTGTCAGGGCCTGCGGGGCGGTGCGCCCGGGGTGGACACGGAACGGTCTCCGATTCCTTAAGGGAGCCGTAAGCCGGTTGTCACGTCCTTGACGACCGGCAATGGTCTAGTCCAGCTTTTGACCCGAGGCGGAACGAAACAATCCCGCCCCCGGAGTCACCCGCGGACCTCCCCTCCCCCACACGCGGCCGCCGCGCCCCCCACCGCGGCGGCCGCTCCTCCCCCAGGAGCGTCACCCCATGGCCCGTACCCCGCAGCAGCCCGCGCACCGGCGCCGGCGCAGCCCCCTGCCGGCCCTCGCGGCCGGCGCCACCGCCCTCGCCCTGGCCGGCGGCGGCCTCGCCCTCTTCGCCGGCGGCGCCAGCGCGGCGGACGGCAACCTGGTCACCAACGGCGGCTTCGAGAGCGGACTGGCCGGCTGGTCCTGCACCGGCGGCGCGGCCGCGGTGTCCGCGCCGGTCCACTCCGGTACCGGTGCGCTGCAGGCCGCCCCGGGCGCGGGCGACACCGCGGAGTGCACCCAGACCATCAGCGTGCTGCCCAACACCAGCTACACCCTGAGCGCCTGGGTGCAGGGCCCGTACGTCTACCTCGGTGCGCGCGGCACCGGCGGGACGGACCCGTCCACGTGGTCGAACCAGACCAGCTGGAACCAGCTGACCAGCACCTTCACCACCGGGGCGAACGCCACCAGCGTCACCGTCTACCTGCACGGCTGGTACGGGCAGAGCGCCTACCTCGCCGACGACGTCGCGCTGGTCGGCCCGGGCGGCACCTCCACGCCGTCCCCGACGGCCACCCCGACGCCGACCCCGACGCCGACGGCCACCGCCACCCCGACCGCCACGGCGACCCCGACCGCGACGCCGACCCAGACCCCCACCACGACGCCCACCCCCACGGCCACGCCGACCCCGACCCCGACCCCGACCGGCACCACCCCGCCGGCCACCGGCCTGCCGGCCCACGCGGTCACCGGCTACTGGCAGAACTTCGACAACGGCTCGACCCCGCAGCGCCTGGGCGACGTGCAGAGCGCGTACGACATCATCGCGGTCTCCTTCGCCGACGCCGTGCCGACCCGGACCGGCGCGATCAGCTTCACCCTGGACCCGGCCCTGTCCAAGGCGCTCGGCGGCTACACCGACGCCCAGTTCCGCGCCGACATCAAGGCCAAGCAGGCGGCCGGCAAGAAGGTCGTCCTCTCCATCGGCGGCCAGAACGGCGCGATCACCGTCGGCGACGCCACCGCCGGGGCGAACTTCGCCGACAGCGCCTACGCGATCATCAAGGACTACGGCTTCGACGGCGTCGACGTCGACCTGGAGAACGGCGTCCAGGCCGGCCCGCTCGGCGCCGCGCTGCACTCCCTGCAGGCCAAGGTCGGCCCCGGCTTCGTGCTGACCATGGCCCCCGAGACCATCGGGATGTACAGCACCGCCGGCGCCTACTTCCAGCTGGCGCTGGCCACCAAGGACATCCTGACCGTCGTCAACACCCAGTTCTACAACTCGGGCGGCATGAACGGCTGCGACGGCAAGGTCTACAACCAGGGCACGATCGACTTCATCACCTCGCAGGTCTGCACCCACATCCAGGGCGGCCTGCGGCCCGACCAGGTCGGCATCGGCGTCCCGGCCTCCGGCAAGGCGGCCGGCGGCGGCTACGTCGACCCGTCGGTGGTGAACAACGCGCTCAACTGCCTGGCCACCGGCAACAACTGCGGCAGCTTCGTGCCGCCGGCCAAGTGGCCCACCATCCGGGGCGCGATGACCTGGTCCACCAACTGGGACGCCAACAACGGCAACGCCTTCTCCAACACGGTCGGCCCGTTCGTCCACAAGATGCCCTGAGGCACTCGGCCCGACTCCCCACGGCGCGCCACTCCTTGAGGGTGGGGCCGGCGCGCCGACGGAGGGGCCCGTCGTACCGGTCCGGTACGGCGGGCCCTTCCGCTACCGCGCGAGCACCGCGGTGAGCGCGCCCAGCAGCAGGAAGGGGCCGACCGGGACCTCCAGCCCGCGCCACGGGCGACGGCGGACCAGCAGGGCGGCGACCCGCAGGGTGCCCCACAGGCCGGCGAGCACCACCGCGGCGGCCAGCCCGCCGATCGCGACCCACCAGCCGTACCAGCCCAGCAGCCCGCCCAGGGCGAGCCCGAGCGGCGAGTCACCGGGGCCCAACGCGCCGATCTGGACGGCCACTTCGAGCAGCGCGCCGACCGCCAGCGCGACCAGCAGGCAGCGCAGCAGCACCCCCGGGCGCCCCTCGGCCAGGGCCGCCACCGCCAGCAGCACGGCCACCCCGGCCAGCAGCGGCCCGGTCAGCCGGTACGGCAGCCGGCGCACCCGGGCGTCGGTGAAGCCGAGCGCCACCCCGAGCGCGCCCGCCCAGGCGAGCGCCGCCGCCTGCGGGCCGTCCGCCGCGCAGGCGACCGCGACCGCGACCGCCGCGGCGACCGCCTCCACCGCCCCCGGGCCGGCCCCCAGCCGCTCCCGGCAGCCCGGGCAGCGACCGGTCGGCGGCAGCAGCCGCCCCACCGGGCGCCCGCACAACGGGCAGGCCTCGCACCAGGGTTCGCCCTCGGGCACGGCGAACCGGGCGACCAGCGCGCGCAGCGCGGGAGCCACCAGGAGAGCGGCCAGCACCGCTCCGGCCACGACCGTCACCACCGGCACTCCCCGCTTCCCCGTCGACTTCTCCCGGTCGGCCCCTCCCCGACGGCTTCTCCCCGCCGACCGGCCGACCGACCGGCCCCATCTTCCCGCCCGGGACAGACGGCCGGTGTGCCGTCCGTCTCGTTCCGGCGAAGAATCCACCGCAGAGATCGACGGCGTTCCTCGCATACACGAGCATTACGGACATTCGGGCAGCGGTTTGGAAGGCCGTTCGACACCCCCGCCTGGCGATCCAAGGAAGCCCTTCCGAGCCCGGCGAGCCGTCTCCCCGGACACCCGGCGCCGGGCCCCGGCGTGCCCCTAAAGTAGGCAGGCATGCAGGTCATCCAGTCCAGCAAGCTCGCCAACGTCTGCTACGACATCCGCGGCCCGGTGCTCGACGAGGCGATGCGGCTGGAGGAACAGGGCCACCGCATCCTCAAGCTCAACACCGGCAACCCGGCCACCTTCGGTTTCGAGGCGCCCCCGGAGATCCTCCAGGACATCCTGCGCAACCTCGCGAACGCGCACGGGTACGGCGACTCCAAGGGCCTGCTCTCGGCCCGCCGCGCCGTGGTGATGCACTACGAGGACCGCGGCCTGCACGGCCTCTCGGTCGACGACGTCTTCCTCGGCAACGGCGTCTCCGAGCTGATCCAGCTCGCCATGACCGCGCTGCTGGACGACGGCGACGAGGTGCTCGTCCCCGCGCCGGACTACCCGCTGTGGACGGCCTCGGTCTCGCTGGCCGGCGGCACCGCGGTGCACTACCGCTGCGACGAGCAGTCCGAGTGGTACCCGGACCTCGCCGACATCGAGGCCAAGGTCACCGACCGGACCAGGGCCATCGTGGTGATCAACCCGAACAACCCGACCGGCGCGGTCTACCCGCGCGAGGTGCTGGAGGGCATCGCCGAGATCGCCCGCCGGCACCAGCTGGTGGTCTACGCGGACGAGATCTACGACAAGATCCTCTACGACGACGCCGAGCACGTCCCGCTGGCCACCCTGGCCCCGGACCTCTTCTGCGTCACCTTCAACGGACTGTCCAAGGCCTACCGGGTCGCGGGCTTCCGCTCCGGCTGGATGGTGCTCTCCGGCGACCGGCAGCGCGCCCGCAGCTACATCGAGGGCCTGACCGTGCTCGCCTCGATGCGGCTGTGCGCCAACATGCCGGCCCAGCACGCGGTGGCCGCCGCGCTCGGCGGACGGCAGTCGATCAAGGACCTGCTGCTGCCCGGCGGCCGGCTGCTCGCCTCCCGCGACGCCGCGTACGAGCTGCTCAACCAGATCCCGGGCGTGAGCTGCGTCAAGCCGAAGGGCGCGCTGTACGCCTTCCCCCGGCTGGACCCGAAGGTCTACAAGATCAAGGACGACGCCCAGATGGTGCTCGACCTGCTGCGCTCCCAGCGGATCCTGCTGGTCCAGGGCACCGGCTTCAACTGGCCCGAGCCGGACCACTTCCGGCTGGTCACGCTGCCGCGGCCGGAGGAGATCACCGACGCGGTGACCAGGATCGGCGACTTCCTCAGCGGCTACACCCAGCCCTGACCCGCCGTGACCCGCCGTGACCCGCCCTACCGGCGGGGAAACGCGCGTGGGGAGCACGCGCGGGAAAACACTACGGCCGGAGTCCCGGGCCCGGGTGGTCTCCTTGGTCGGGGAAAGACCACCCGGCGGAACTCCGGCCGTCCTGCCACTCGGTCGGCGCGCGGTTCGTGCCGCGCGCCGACCTCTCGCTCGGCTGAGGCTCAGGCTCAGCCGAGGCGCGCGACCAGGCTCCGGTACTCGTCCCACAGCTCCTTCGGGGTGTGGTCGCCGAACAGCTCCAGGTGGGCCGGCACCAGCGCGGCCTCCTGGCGCCAGATGTCGGCGTCCACGGTGAAGAGCAGGTCGAGGTCCTCCTCGGACAGCTTGAGGTCGCCCAGGTCGAAGCCCTCGACCTTCGGCAGCACGCCGATCGGGGTCTCGACGCCGTCGGCGGTGCCCTCCAGGCGCTCGACGATCCACTTGAGCACGCGGCTGTTCTCGCCGTAGCCGGGCCAGACGAACTTGCCCTCGGTGTTCTTGCGGAACCAGTTGACGTAGTAGATCTTCGGCAGCTTGGCGGCGTCCGCCTGGGCGCCGACCTCCAGCCAGTGGGCGAAGTAGTCGCCCATGTTGTAGCCGCAGAACGGCAGCATCGCGAACGGGTCGCGGCGCAGCTCGCCGACGGTGCCCTCGGCGGCGGCGGTCTTCTCGGAGGCGATGTTGGCGCCCAGGAAGACGCCGTGCTGCCAGTCGAAGGACTCGGTGACCAGCGGGACGGCGGTGGCCCGGCGGCCGCCGAACAGGATCGCCGAGATCGGCACGCCCGCCTGGTCCTCCCACTCGGGGGCGATGGTCGGGCACTGCGCGGCCGGGACGGCGAAGCGGGCGTTCGGGTGGGCGGCGGGGGTGCCGGACTCGGGGGTCCAGTCGTTGCCGCGCCAGTCGGTGAGGTGTGCCGGGGGCTCCTCGGTGAGGCCCTCCCACCACACGTCGCCGTCGTCGGTGAGGGCGACGTTGGTGAAGACGGTGTTGCCCCAGAGGGTGTCGATGGCGTTGGCGTTGGTGTCCACGCCGGTGCCGGGGGCGACGCCGAAGAAGCCGGCCTCGGGGTTGATGGCGTACAGGCGGCCGTCGGCGCCGAAGCGCATCCAGGCGATGTCGTCGCCGATGGTCTCGACCTTCCAGCCCGGGATGGTCGGCTGGAGCATGGCCAGGTTGGTCTTGCCGCAGGCCGACGGGAAGGCGGCCGCGACGTACTTGACCTCACCGGACGGCGGGGTGAGCTTGAGGATGAGCATGTGCTCGGCCAGCCAGCCCTCGTCACGGGCCATGGTCGAGGCGATGCGCAGCGCGTAGCACTTCTTGCCGAGCAGGGCGTTGCCGCCGTAGCCGGAACCGAAGGACCAGATCTCCCTGGTCTCCGGGAAGTGTGAGATGTACTTGGTGCTGTTGCACGGCCACGGCACGTCCGCCTCGCCCTCGGCGAGCGGGGCGCCGACGGTGTGCACGGCCTTGACGAAGTCACCGTCCTCGCCGAGCTGCTCCAGCACGGCCTTGCCCATGCGGGTCATCACGCGCATCGACACCGCGACGTAGGCGGAGTCGGTGATCTCGACGCCGTACGCGGCCAGCGGGGAGCCGACCGGGCCCATCGAGAAGGGCACGACGTACATCGTGCGGCCCTTCATCGCGCCGCGGAACAGGCCCTGCTCGCCCTGGAAGACCTCGCGCATCTCGGCGGGGGCCTTCCAGTGGTTGGTCGGTCCGGCGTCCTTCTCCTGCTCGGAACAGATGAAGGTGCGGTCCTCCACGCGCGCGACGTCGGACGGGTCCGAGGCGGCGTAGTAGGAGTTGGGGCGCTTCTCCTCGTTCAGCTTCTTGAAGGTGCCCTGAGCCACCAGCAGGTCCGCGAGGCGCTGGTACTCCTCGTCGGAACCGTCGCACCACTCGATGCGGTCCGGCTGGGTGAGCTCGGCGATCTCGCTCACCCAAGCGAGCAGCTGCTTGTGGCGGGTGGGCGCGGATGCGCTGAGAGCAGAGATCTCGTACGACACGATCGCTCCGTTTCACGCCGTCCCGGCGGGGAGACGGCGTAGCGGGGGTCTGAGGGTGCTTGCAGCGTAGACCCGGCTATTGGCCTCCAACGCGGCACTGCGGCGAAATTGACGCATCTTTTACTACAGTAAGTACGATTACCGGCCAGTAGCCCGTCCCTCACGTCCGAGCCGGAGTGTGCGGCGCCACACTCCGATTGCTCCAAAACGTCCAAGAGTGATGAGCACCACTTCCTTACGCGTCAGTAACCTACGGTGCCGTAGGTAGCAGGTAGCATGCTGCCCATGACTGCTGCTGCGCTCGCGGAGAGCACTGGGGAGGACCCGGCCGAGCGCCGGGAGGACAAGCCGAAGTGGCGCGGCTGGCTGCACGCCGGGATGTTCCCCGCCACCGTCGCCGCCGGGATCGTGCTGATCTGCCTGGCCGACTCCACACCGGCCAAGATCGCCTGCGCGGTCTACTCGGTCAGCGCCTGGTTGCTGTTCGGCGTCAGCGCGGTCTACCACCGCTTCGACTGGGGCCCGCGCGGGGACGCCGTGCTCCGGCGGCTGGACCACGCGAACATCTTCCTGATCATCGCGGGCACCTACACGCCGTTCACGATCCTGCTGCTCAACGGCGCCGACCAGCAGATACTGCTCTGGGTCGCCTGGGGCGGGGCGCTCGCCGGGATCGCCTTCCGGGTGTTCTGGGTCGGCGCGCCGCGCTGGCTGTACACCCCGGTGTACATCGCGCTGGGCTGGGCCGCCGCCTTCTTCCTGCCGGACTTCCTGCGCACCGGCGGGGTCGCCGTCCTGGTGCTGATGATCGTCGGCGGGGTGCTCTACAGCATCGGCGGCGTGGTGTACGGGCTCAAGCGGCCCAACCCCTCACCGCGCTGGTTCGGCTTCCACGAGGTGTTCCACGCCTTCACCCTCGGAGCCTTCATCGTCCAGTACGTCGGCGTCTCACTGGTGGCGTACAGCGCGGCCGGCTGAACCCGGCGCACCTCGACGGGCGGTCGTCCGGTCCGTGGACCGGGTGGCCGCCCGTTCGGCCGTCCAGGGCCGCTCGTACCCGGTGCGGGCCTGCGGGCGGCGCGGGTACGGCGGGTGGTCGGCGGCGCCCGGCTCCGGATCCGGCTCCGGGCCGACCGCGTGCTGCGACCGTGCCCGCTGCGCCTCTTGGACCTGCGGCGTCTCCCGCGCCTGCTGCGCCTGCCGCGTCTGCTGCGCCTGCGACCGTGACCGCCCGGGGCGCACCGCCGCCGCGGACTCCGGCAGCACCGACCCGGCCGCCGCTCCGACCCGGCCGCGCGCCTGCCGCTCGTCCAGCGCCTCCCGGGCCCGGCGGCAGCGCTCGCAGTGCGCGGCGTCCGGGATGCCGCGCCGCGGCCGGTGCCCGGCCCGGGACGGCCGCCGGTGCGTCGCCTGCCAGCGCCGGCCGACGTACACCATGACCAGCAGCGTCTCGATCCCGGCGACCACGAGCACCAGGGGCGCCCCGTTGATCAGGTAGGCCGCGACCACGGCCAGCGCGGAACCCACCACCACGGCCCCGCCCCACACCTGGGCACGCGCCTGCCTGTCGTCACTGTCGGCCACTTCGGCTCCCCTTTCCCGGCGCCGGGCTCGTGGTCGGCTCCTGCCGCCCCACCCCTTCTCCGCTCTCGGCACGCGTCCGGCCAGCACTGACCGATTGCCACATGGTATCTACCGACAGTCACCCGGAGCCGCCCCGGGGCGGCGAACGACAGATCAACGTTGCGTCAATTCCTTGTGCGGAAGCAGCACTTCCAGGACACACCACGGAGAGTGATCAGATCATCGCACCACTTTTGAATTGACGGTCGGCCTCTTTTGAGAGTTACTGTCATTTGACAGAAGCTTTCTCGAACCGCAGTCCCTGGAGGTCGCCGTGCCCGCCGACCCGCGCCGCTGGCTCGCCCTGGTCGCCGTCGCCCTGAGCGTCCTGGTGATCAGCTTCGACATGACGATCCTCAACGTCGCCCTGCCCACCCTGGCCTCGCAGTTGCAGGCCACCACCGGGCAGCAGCAGTGGATCGTCGACGCCTACACCGTGGTCTTCGCCGCCGCGATGCTCCCGGCCGGCCTGCTCGGCGACCGCATCGGCCGCCGCCGCACGCTCACCGTCGGCCTCGCCCTGTTCGGACTCGCCTCCGCCGTCGGCATGCTCACCGACTCGCCCGGCACCCTGGTCGCCGCCCGCGCCGCGATGGGCCTGGCCGCCGCCCTGGTCATGCCGATGTCGCTGGCGGTCATCCCCGGGATCTTCCCGGCCGGCGAGCGCCGCCGGGCCACCGCGATCCTCTCCGCCGCGATCGCCGGCGGCGCCCCGCTCGGGCCGCTGATCGGCGGCCTGCTGCTCCAGCACTTCTGGTGGGGCTCGGTCTTCGCCGTCAACGTCCCGCTCACCGTGCTCGGCATGGTCGCCTGCCTCCTGCTGCTGCCCGAGACCCGCAACCCCGCCGCACCCCGGATCGACCTGCCCGCGACCGCCCTCGCCGCCACCGGCCTCGGCGCGCTCACCTACGGCATCATCGAGGGCTCCGACCGCGGCTGGGCCGACCTCCTGGTGCTCACCACCCTGGCCGGCTCGGTGGTGCTGCTCACCGCCCTGGTGCTGCGCAGCCGCCGCCGGAGCGATCCGATGCTCGACCTCGCCCTGCTCGCCGACCCGACCTTCCGCTGGTCCTCGGTCGCCGCCACCCTGATCTCGCTCGTCCTGTTCGGCGCCTTCTTCGTCCTGCCGCTCTACTTCCAGAGCGTGCTCGGCACCGACGCCCTCGGCTCCGGACTGCGGCTGATGCCCATGATGCTCGGCCTGCTCGTCGCCGCCCGGCTCAGCGAACGGCTGGTGGCGCGGCTCGGCGCCCGCGCCGTGATCACCCTCGGCCTGGCCCTGCTCGCCGCCGCCCTGCTGTTCGGCAGCCGCACCGGCAGCGCCGACGGGTACGGGCGGGCCGCGCTCTGGCTCACCGTCCTCGGCCTCGGCATGGGCCTGGCCCTGATCACCGCCCAGGGCTCCGCCCTGATCACCCTGCCGCCCGCCCGGGCCGGCGTCGGCTCCGGACTGCTCCAGACCCTGCGGCAGGTCGGCGGCGCGATCGGGATCGCCGTCTTCGGCAGCCTGCTGGCCGGGTCCTACCGGGGCGCGCTGGACACCGGCGGGCTCCCCGCCGAGGCGGCGCACCGGGCCGGGGCGTCGGTGGTCGCCGCCGACGCCGTCGCCCGGGAGAGCGGGCGGCCGGCGCTCGCCGCCGCGGCACACGTGGCGTACGTGCACGGGATGGGGCTGGTACTGCTGGTCGCCGGGCTGGTCGCGGCGTTCTCGGCGGTCCTGGTCGCGGCCCGGATGCCGGCCGGGGAACCCACCCGGGACACCCCCGCCGACCGGCCCGAACCCGCCACCGCCGGAGATCACCGATAATCGGGGCCATGAAGACCGAGCAGCCGACCGCGGCCCTCCCGGACGCCCCGACCAACCCGGTCCAGGCACTGCTGGAGGCGCCGCTGTCGCTGCGCGAGCGGAAGAAGTTGAAGACCCGGCAGACCGTGCGCCGCGAGGCCTACCGCCTGTTCGCCGAGCAGGGCTACGAGAACACCACGGTCGAGCAGATCGCCGCCGCCGCCGAGGTCTCCCCCTCCACCCTCTTCCGGTACTTCGCCACCAAGGAGGACCTCGTCCTGACCGACGAGTACGACCCGGCGATGATCGCCGCCCTGCTCGCCCGGCCGGCCGACGAACCCTTCCTGCGGTCCTGCCGGGAGGCCCTCATCGGCCTGATCCGCGCCCTGCTCCAGCACGAACGCCAGGAACTGCTGACCCGGATGCGGCTGGTCACCGAGGTCCCCGCGCTGCGCGCCGGACTGTTCCGGACCGGCAACAGCCCGCACGAGCTGTACCTCTCCGTCCTCACCCGGCGGGCGGGCGTCGAGCACCCCACGTACGAGATGCGGGTCACGGCCGCCGCCATCGGCGCCGCCACCGCCGAGGCCGTGCTCCAGTGGGCCGCGCAGGACGGCCGGGAGGACATCGCCGACCTGGTCGACCGCACCTTCGCGCTGCTGGAGAGCGGCTTCGCCGGGGTGTGAGCGCACGGTGACGTGACGGGGCCCGGCTCGGTGGAGAGCCGGGCCCCGTCGCGGTCTCAGCGGTTGCCCCGCCTGCGCCGCAGTACCGCGCCGGCGCCCACCAGCGCGGTGGCGCCGAGCGCGGCGGCCGCCGTCACGGCCGGCAGCGCCGAGCCGCCGTCCGCCCCGGCCGGGGCAGCCTCGGCCGCCCCCGCGGCGTTCACCTCGTAGCCGCCGCCCTTGCCCTCCCGGTCGTACGCCGAGCCGGGCAGCTTGTCCCCGTACCGCTGGTGCACCAGCTGCTGGTACCCGGCCAGCGACACCCCGCCCGCGCCCACCGAGCGCCGGGCCTCGTCGTCCAGCGGCAGCACCCGGCCGTCGCGCAGCACGTACCAGGCGTTGACCTGCGGCTCCCGGAAGGCCGTACCGCCGCCGCTGCCGGCCGCCTTCGCCGCGTAGTCGCTCTCGTCACCGCCGGAGGCGATGTTGACGACCCGCCAGGAGTCGCCCTGGCGGACCGTCCAGACCGAGGCGCTCTGCCCGTCCGCCGCGACCACCTTGCTCGCCGTGAACTCGGCCTTCGCCACCGGTGCGCCCGGGGTGCCGGACACGAAACCGGCGTCCAGGGTGTAGACCGGCACGGTGTCCCCGGCCAGGCGGGGCGCCGCGTCGCTCGCCGCCTTCGCCTCCTCGGCGGCACCGATGGTCAGTTGTCGGGTCGGCGGGACGCCCTTGCGGGCGAAGAAGTGGCCCACCTTGTCGAGCACCGCCGGGTCCTGGACGGCGCTGCGGGCCCCGGCCAGGTCGGCGGCGGGCACCGGCACGGGTGCGCCGGGTGCCGGTGCGCCCGCTGCGGGTGCCTCGGGTGCGTCGGCCTGCGCGGCCGGGGCGAGCGCCAGCGCGAGGCCGGCGGCGAGCAGGACGGTGACGGCGGCCCGGCGGGCCGTACTGAGCTCGGTCATGGTCGTCCTCACGCGCCGATCCGGTACAGGGAGTGGGTCCAGGAGAACGTGTTGTTGTTCACGTAGTACGAGTAGTCCGCCCAGTTGTAGCGGTAGTTGGACGGCCACGGGTCGCCCCAGTAGACCCAGTTGTTGCCGGTGTCGTACCCGTACAGGACGTGCATGTGCCCGCCGCCCGAGCTCCACTGGATGCGCGTCTCGATCGGACGGTTGGCGTCCACCTCGGACTGCACGGTGGTGTAGCGCAGGTACCCGGTGACGTACGAACCCGGGTTGATGCCGACCCAGTCCAGCCCGTTCTGCACGTCGGCCAGCGAGGCCTGGCTGTTCGGGCAGCTGGAGTCGACCGAGCGGCCGAACGCGGCGTTGCAGAACTGGTTCTGGCTGTAGTTGTAGCCGAACCAGGTGGCGATGGTGTTCCCGCTCGCCGCCCAGCACCAGTTGGTCTGCTGTTGCTGCTGCATGGTGATGTTGAGCTTCTTGAACGTGCCGGCCAGATCGGCCGTGCTGCCGGGCGCCGCCGCCGGGCGGACCTGGTGCGCGGCCCGGTGGAGGGCGGGGGCGGGGGCGGCCGTGGGCGTGGCCGACGCCGGGGTGCTCACCGCGGCGGTCAGCGCCGGGCCCAGCACGCCCAGGGCCAGCAGCGAGACCGCGCGGCGCAGCCGTATCCGTGGAACTGGCATGGGGGAATGCCTCCTTGCACGAGTGGAGCGAGGTGCTGTGGGGGGCGCGGTCCGGATCGCGCCCCGAGCATCGCGCCGCACTCCGGGCCCGGTCAACGGCCCCGGACCGGCCCCGACCGCGCTGTGAACGGGCCCGCGCGGATGTGAACCGCAGCCGGGAAACCCCGGCGCGAGCTGCCCGGACCGGTGACAAACCGCCGCCCGGATGTGAATATTCACGGTCAAAACCCGGAACCCGGTCCGCGCCCGCCAGGAGGCCGCCATCCACCGAAGCGACCCAGCCGACCTCGCCGCCGCCCTGCGCACCGGCCCGTTCCACCTCGCCCTGCGCACCGCCATCGCCACCCGCGGCCTCGCCCTGCACCGCATCCGCCGCCACCTCGCCCTGCGCGGCGTCAACGTCGGCCTCACCAGCCTCAGTTACTGGCAACAGGGGCGCCGCCGGCCCGAACGCCCCGAATCACTACGCGCCGTCGCCGCCCTCGAAGACGTCCTCGACCTCCCCGAGCACTCCCTCACCCGGCTCCTCGGCCCCCGCCGCACCGCGGCGGCCGCCGGACCCCCCGTCCGCCCCTACCGCGACCTGATCTCCCCGCCCACCGCCGTCGACGGCCTGCTCGCCGTCCTCGCCGGCCCCCGCGACACCGGCCTGCACACCATCACCCACATCGAACGCATCCGCGTCGGCCCCGACCGCCAACTCACCCGCCGCGACTCCCAACACGCCCTGCGCGCCCACCGCGACGGCATCGACCGCTACCTCGCCCTCCACCAGGGCGACCCCGGCAGCGACACCGCCCTCGTCGGCGTCCGCGCCGAGGAGAACTGCCGCCCCGGCCGCATCCGCCGCGACCAGACCCACCACCTCCTCGCCGCCGAACTCCTCCTCGACCGCCGCCTGCGCGCCGGCGACACCCACCTCCTCGGCTACGGCTTCGACGACGCCCCCTCCCCCACCCCCAGCTGCGAGTACGTCCGCGGCTTCAACTCCGGCGCCGGCCAGTACGTCCTCCAGATCACCTTCCACCCCGCCGCCCTCCCCGTCCGCTGCCACCGCATCGCCCTCCACTCCCCCGGCGCAGCCCCGTACGAGACGGAGGAGTTGACCCTCGACGGCCACCACTGCGTCCACCTGGTCGCCACGGCGATCCGCCCGTGCATCCTGGGCATCCGGTGGGACTGGGAGTGAGGCGGCGAGGTCAGTGCGACCAGTACGGGTCGTCGACGTCGGGGGCGGGGGACCGGCCGGCCTCTCGCTCGCCGATCGGAGGGGCGCCGTAGTCCTGCTCGGACCGGTAGTACACCCCGAAGGCATCCGCGCTCAGGTCCACCGTCACGGCCGAGTCGGCGGTGACGGTCGTCACCGAGACCGTGACCAGGGTGCTCCCCCGCCCGGGGCAGTGAAGCTGGGTGTACTGCGTCGTCTGACTGCCCGTGGTGGTGTCGGAGCGCCGGCAATCCCCGCCCCAGAACTGCGTCATCCGGTCCAACAACACCGGAACCTTCGCGGGCACCACCTTCGTCCGGACCAACGCCACTTCACGGACGTCGGAGCGCAGGTTCGGCTCGCCGTCGGCGTGCTCCTGACGTCGGTCCACGATGTAGGAACCGCCGGAGTAGGCCAGCGGCGGGCTGATCGCTGCCATGGCCGCCCGCAGGGTCTCGTCGAGTTGCGCCTTCGCCTCACTCGGGCTCAGCAGGCCGGCGCCCCGGTCCATCAGGGCCATCGGGCCGTACCCGTTGTAGAACAGCCCCACCCCGGTGGCCAGGACGACCACCGCCGCCACGGAACAGCCCAGCGTGCGTCGCGGCCGCTTCACCCGCGTTGACCCTGCAGTGTGACGCCCCCGCTGCCCGTGACGACGGCCGCGATGTTGTCCAGCGAGGGCCCACCCCGCCCGTTCAGGTACTTGGTGTGCGCATCGACGGGGTTGCCACGGCTCCAGTCGTCGACGGTGAAGCGGTTCGCACCGAAATGCTTGCTGGACGGATCCCTGCCGTACCAGCGCTCGTCCGGGTCGAGGCTGAACTTCGACGGGGCGTGCGTCACGACGTCGTTGGCGGCGGCACCGACCCAGACGTGACCAGCGGGCATCCTGAGGTCGGCGGCCTTGTCCACGCCGACGCCCGGGCTGCCGATGAAGACCACGTCGTCCGGCGGCACGTAGTGCGACCCCGGCTGGGTGGCGAGCCTGGTCGCCTGACCGACCAGGTACGACCCGTAACTGTGCCCGACCGCGGTGACGTGCGGGGGCTGGGTGCCCTCGTGGCTCGCCCGCACTCCGCTCAGGAAGTTCGCGTACGCCGGGGCACCGTCCTTGCCCGCCTTCGTCGACGCGGCTCCGAAGTCCATTCCCGGCGAGTCGTAACCGAGCCAGACCACGGAGGCGACGGAATGGCCGGCCGGGGCCTTGCCGCTCGCGGCGCGGTAGAGGTTGAGGCCGTTCTCCGCCTCGTTGGTCCCGTCGTTCTCCCCGGGCCCGAGGCTCGCCATGGTGGTGGTGATCCCCGGGACGTAGGCGGAGATGTCGGTGGCGGTGTCGGGGTTCCCGTAGGAGAGGATCGCCCGCCCCTGGCCCTCACTTCCGAGGCCGAGCAAGTAGATCGGCGGCTCCTTCCCCGTGTTCTCCGAAAGGCGCTTGTCGATGGGCCCGTAGAGCGCGAGGAAGTGCTTCTCGCCGGAGTTCAGCTCCCCCGGCTTCTTGTCCCTGATGTCCTTCATCAGATGGTCCAGTTGGTCGCGGTTCACCCTGTCCCGCACCTCCGCCGGAATGCCGTCCAGATTCCCGAGCACCTCCGGGTGGTGGCTGAGGAACCACTGCTGGCCCTGCGGGCCGAGCCCCTTCCACCAGGAGTTGACCTCGGTGGCAGGCGCGCCCTTGAGCGGCATGTTCCGCCGCCACTCCGGGTTGGACGCATCGCCGAACTGTTCCATGTACGCATCGGCGCCGGCCGTCTTCTCGTCCAGGCCCGACTTGTCCTTGGCGTGCCCGGCGAACCTGTTGAGCCCGGCGGTCAGGGCGTCGTCGGCCTCCGCCGCGTCGGCCAGCGCCTTGGCGATCTGCTTGCTGATCCCGTCGGCGGCTGTCTTCTGCTTGGCCTCCCAGTCCGGCGCCTGGTACGGATTGGTCGACGCGGGCCAGCTCACGGCACCGGTGTCACTGACCGTGAAGCCCTTCGCCTGCGCATCCGACAGTGCGGTGGTGAGCCTGCCCTGGGCCAGCGTCATGGCATCGGCGCAGTCACGGATCTCCTTGCCGATCAGGCCGAGCTCCGTCACCGCCGCACGCATCTTGCCGGTGAAACCGTCGAGCACCGGCATCGCGGCGTCGGCCGCCGGCCCCGACCACTGGGAGCCGTGGGCCCGGTCGGCGGTCCCGCTCTTCCAGTCCGTGGCGTGTTGCGCCATGGCCTTGCACAAGGTGTCGTACGCCCCTGCGGCCGTGTACAGGTCCGCCGGTCTGGCGTTCCTCAGGCTTGCGATGTCCATCCCCGCACCCCCTGTGTGCCCTGTGTCCCCCACGACACTCACAGCTACCATAGCGTCCGCGACCGACGCGGCTGTCAGGGGGAAACCGCATGGGACAGGACCCGGGATTCACCGTCAAACCAGGCGAGTTGGCCGCTGCCGGGAGCAATGCGCTGACGGTCGCCGGGAAGGTCCCCGAGGAGACGGCGAAGCTCGCGGAGCCGAGCGCCACGGCCGCCGGGAGCCTGGCCGGGTGGCAGAGCGGGGCGGCGCTGACGGGGTGCGGCAGTGCGTGGAAGACCTTGCTGGACGGGCTCGCCACCGACATGAAGACCGCCGGGGGCCATCTGATCACCTGCGCGCACGACTACCGGAACACCGACCACCGGAACGCCGACCACCTGCCGCCACCGGCGGCGGCGTCCCACGACCCCTTCGAGACGAAGGTGGCCGGGGTGGCCGGCGTCCACCTCACCAGGGACGCGTGACGCCTTGCCGCGTTCCGCGCAACTCCGTTACGGCGTCCGGAAGTCCACCACCAGGCAGTCCTCCACCGGCCGGTAGCCGATCTGCTGGTAGATGGAGTTGCTGGTCGGGTTGGCGAGGTCGGTGTAGAGCAGCACCTCCTGCGCCCCCAGGCCGAGCGCGTGGGCGGAGGCCGCCGCGGTGACGGCGCTGGCGTAGCCGCGGCCGCGGCGGTCGGCGGGGGTGTAGACCGGGCCGATGCGGGACATTCCGGCGAGCACGGGGCTGGCGCCGGCCAGGGCGACCGGGGTGCCCGCGTCCTCCCAGAGGTGGAGGCTGCCGGAGGCCAGCTTGTCGTCCACCGCCCGGGCCACGTCGGAGGGGGCGATCTCGACTTCGCGCAGGAACTCCTCGTACCAGCGGATCGCCAGTTCCCGGTCGGGCGGTCCGGCGAGCCGGGGCCGGCCGGCGGGCGGGCGCGGCGGGTCGGTGAGCCGGCCGAGCCGGTAGAGCCGCTCCTCGACCCGGACGGAGTGGTCGATGCCGGTGGCGGCCGTCCAGGCCTCGGCGAAGGCGCGGACCGGCTCGGCCCCGCCGCCGACTCCGGCGACCTCGGTGAACCCGGGGCCGGCCTCGGCCAGGCGGACCGCCAGCTCGGCGGCCAGAGCCGGGGGCATGGCGGAGAGCCGGGGGGCGAACGGCGGGGTCTGCAGGAAGGCGCCCTCGACCGGTCCGCCCGGTCCGGCCCGCCACCAGCCGAAGACCGGCGGCCGCTCCCCGAAGGCGTCGAGGCCGGCTCCGGCGAGCCGGTGGGCGACGGTGAGCAGGACGGTGTTCTCGGCCGGGCGGGTGGCCAGGAAGTCGCCCGCGTGGTGGCGGAAGTCGTCGAGCGAGGTGCTGAGCGTCCAGGTCATGGACCATCTTCACCCCGCTCGACGCCCGTGCGCCAACGGTTATTCGCCCACGACTATTCGCCCACGGCCACGACGACGCCGAGCCGCTCGCCGAGCACCGCCGGATCGGTGGTGGGCGCCTCGCAGGCGAAGTGCCGGCAGACGTACGCCGCGGGCGCGCCGCCGACCAGCGGGCGGTCCGCCAGCAGCGGCACCTCGGCGGCGGCCTCGCCCGGCTCGCCGACCGCGACGACGGCGCCGGGCGCCGTCCCGAGCAGCGCGGCCCGACGCAGCGCCGCGGTGGCCGGGTGGTCGGCCGGGCCGACGACGGCGACCTCGCGCGGCCCGTCGAGCAGGGCCTCGGCGACGGCGAGGCCCCAGCCGATGAACCGGGGGGCCCGGGCGGCCAGGGCGCCGACGATGCCGAGGGCGCGTTCGGCGGCGGTGCGGTGCCGCTCGGAGCCGGTGTACGCGGCGTAGCCGAGGAGGGCGCCGGCGGCGGCGGTCCAGCCGGAGGGGGTGGCGTTGTCGGTCGGGTCCTGGGGGCGGCGGATGAGTTCCTCGGCGTCGTCGGCGGTGTCGTAGAGGGCGCCGGAGTCCTCGTCGGTGAAGTGCTTGAGCACGGTGTCGAGCAGGCCGCCCGCCAGTTGGAGCCATTCCGCCTCGCCGGTGACGGCGTAGAGGGCGAGGAAGCCCTCGGCGGTGTCGGCGTAGTCCTCCAGGACACCGGCGTTGGTGCCGGGGCGGCCGTCCCGGGAGGTGCGCAGCAACCGGCCGTCGGGGGTGAGGTGGACGGCGAGCAGCAGGTCGGCGGCGCGTTCGGCGGCCTCGACGAGGTCGGGGCGCTCCAGCAGGGCGCCGGTCTCGGCGAGGGCGGCGATGGCGAGGCCGTTCCAGGCGGCGACCACCTTGTCGTCGCGGGCGGGTGCGGGCCGGGCCGCCCGGGCCTGGAGCAGCCGCTGCCGGATCTCCTCGTACTCGGCGAAGTCCACCGGGTCGGTGAGGAGTTGGAGCACGGATGTGCCGTGTTCGAAGGTGCCGTCGGCGGTGACGGTGAACAGCCGGGCGGCGGTGGCCGCGTCGGCCGGGCCGAGCAGGTCGACCAACTGGCCGGGCTCCCACACGTAGTAGGCGCCCTCGGCGGAGACGCCGGTCTCCTCGTCGAGGCTGTCGGCGTCCAGCGCGGACGCGAACGCGCCTTCGGGTGTGCGGAGTTCGCGCAGCAGGAAGTCGGCCGTGGACAGCGCGACCCGGCGGGCGAGCGCGGAGCCGGTGGCCCGCCACAGGTGCAGGTAGGCGCGCAGCAGCAGGGCGTTGTCGTACAGCATCTTCTCGAAGTGCGGCACCACCCAGTCGGCGTCCACTGCGTAGCGGGCGAAGCCGCCGCCGAGCTGGTCGTGGATGCCGCCGCGGGCCATCGCCTCGGCGGTGCGGACGGCCATCTCCAGGGCGGCCTCGGAGCCGGTCCGGGCGTGGTGGCGGAGCAGGAACTCGATCACCATGGCCGGGGGGAACTTGGGGGCCCCGCCGAAGCCGCCACGGGCCTGGTCGAACTCCCGGCTGAGGGTGACCAGGGCCTGGTGCAGGTCGGCGTCGGCGGGCGGGTGGTGGGCGCCGGCCGAGTAGACGGCGGCGCGCTCCGCGAGGTCGGCCCGGATCCGCGCGGCGACCTCGCCGACCTCCTGCCGCCGGTCCCGCCAGGCCGCGTCCACGCCCTCCAGCACCTGCCGGAAGGACGGCATCCCGTGCCGCGGGGCGGGCGGGAAGTAGGTGCCGAAGTAGAACGGCTCCTTACCCGGCGTGAGGAAGACCGTCATCGGCCACCCACCCTGCCCGGTCGCCGCCTGCACGGCCTCCATGTACACCGCGTCGACGTCCGGCCGCTCCTCCCGGTCCACCTTGACCGCGACGAACCGCTCGTTCAGGTACCCGGCGAGCTCCGCGTCCTCGAAGCTCTCGTGCGCCATCACATGACACCAATGAATTCCTAGAAGCATAAGTGGCAGGACGCATAGCCCACACTCAAGAGGATGGGCACGTCCCGCCGCTTGGCTTCATTGATCGCCTCCTCTCCCCATGGCCACCAATCCACCGGATTGGAGGCGTGCTGGAGCAGGTACGGCGACGTCGCGTTCGCGAGTCGGTTCATACCGGCATCGTCGCACGATCCGGACCGTCCAGCCCAGCAATCTCGGGGCGACTCGGGGTACGCGCTGAAGGAACGCCAAGGCCAGTAGCGTCTGCCGGTGCGGCCCTACAGGAGCCGCGGATCTCCCGGACGCGAGGGTCGTCGCCGCAGGGTCCGGACTCACGCGCAGCACCTGGGCCGCCCCGGGTACGGCATAGCAGGTCCACGACCAGCCCGGTCGGGCACAGCAGGTGCAGCTCCGCCCCTGCTTCGCGGGCCTGCAGGCGGGCGCGGATGAGGGCGTTGAGGCCGCCGGAGTCGCAGAACGCGACCCGGGACATGTCCACCACCAGTTCCCCCAGGACGGCAAGCGTGCTCAGCCCGCTCTCCACAGCAGCGGCCAGCGACCGAGCGGTGTCCTGGGGCGAGGTCGCCCACTGCGTCCAGCAGGAGGTCGCCTGATCCCGGCCGCAGCTGGATGGTAGGGGCGGGCAGGTCGAATTCGGCGGGGACGGCCACTTGGTACTCCATGCGGCCGCGGTCTCGGCGGCCCGGGGTGCGCCCGCGAAGCGGACGTCTGACCTGACGGCCCGCGTGCGGGGGCACAGTCCCGCCGTAGCGGGCCGAGCGCTCTGGTAGAGCACCCGCACGCACAGGCGCACCGCCGGCGGGCGGGCGCGACCAGGTCAAGAGCGAGGTGGGACGGCGCAGTTGCGCGCTTGGCGCGCGGCTTGTGCGGTCCGGCCCACAAGGAGGACGGACCTTGACAGGGTTGCTTCGGCGTCCACGGATACGGCGCTCATGACGCGGGCGGTCGCGGAGCGAGGGCGGGCACGCCCGCTGTGGGGGGCGTAAGCATGGTCCGACCAAGGAGAAGCATGCCTGGCCCGTGGCGCCGCCGCGGGGCACGCGTCATGACCGGGCAGAACGGTTGCAGACACCCCGGGCGTGAACTCCGGGGATGGCTGCGGGCGGCCTTTCCGGGCGTCCCCGCACTGGTCCCCGCCAGTGCGGCAGACCAGCGATCGGGGCGGCGTGCGATGAGCGCCTGGCACTCACCGCAGGGCGGCAGGTGGGTCAGGTGTCGGCGGCGGGTTTCTGGCCGCGCTGGGAGCGGCGGAGTTGTTCGTTGATGCGCAGGGCTTCTTCGAGTTGGTCTTCGAGGATGACGATGCGACAGGCGGCCTCGATGGCGGTGCCCTGGTCGACGAGGTCGCGGGCTCGCATCGCGATGCGCAGCTGATAGCGGGAGAAGCGGCGGTGGCCGCCGCCGGAGCGCAGCGGCGTGATGAGGCCCTGCTCGCCCAGGGCGCGCAGGAAGCCGGGGGTGGTGCCGGTCATCTCGGCGGCGCGCCCCATGGTGTAGGCGGGGTAGTCGTCGTCGTCGAGGTTGTCTGGGGTGTGGGGCCTGTCGGTCGTCGTAGTCACTGCACCTCTCTTGGTTCCTGGGGAACGCGTCGAGGGGCCCCAGCGCCATTGCGGCTCCGGGGCCCCGAAGGGGAACAACACCATCTACCGGCCTGGGCCGGGTTCCTTGTTCCGCAACTCCCCAGGGGTGGGGGTGTGCGGGGATCGCGTATGCGTGACCGGAAACCACCGTCCTCGTACTCAAAAGGGGGTCTGCGGTGTCCGCCCGGGTGAATACCTCACGGCCCGGGCGATCCTGATGGCGCTCTGTCCCTCCGTTCATCCTCTGTACTGACTGATTGGCGAACTGCTCGGTACTGCTGAACTTCAACTGCCTGGTCCGACAGCCAGCCCCGTCGCCCGTCCTGCTCACCTGCTCGGCTTGGAACCCCACTGCCGGACTCCCAGCACGCGCGCCCGCAGCCTGGCGCCTTCACTGGGATACCGCGTACCGCGACTGCTGGTACCGCTCAACTCAACTTCACTTGCTGGTACTGCACCTTCATCTACCGCGGTACCGCTCCTTGGCGGGCCCCTGATCACTGCGGGCCGCCCGGCCCGGCCGCCGGTCCTGTCGCCTTACTGCACCATCCTGGCTTCAGGACCCTGCCACCGTGCCGACCTGCGAACTTCCGTACTACTGCCCGCCAGTTCGTGTCTGGCGGGTACCACTTGACCGCGTTTACGAGAGAAACACTAGCCACGACACCAGGCAATGTCTACTCCAGCGAGCACAGATTTTTCCGTGTCCGCCGGGGAGGTATTCTCCGTCCCGCGCGGGGGCCGGACGGACCGGGCCCGCAGGCGCAGCCGCATGACGGAGGAAGCCGCGTTCAGCGGCTCAGGGCCACGAACGGAACGACCGGGAGGCGAACGATGGAAGGGCGGCAGACCACGCCACACGGGCGCACCCCTGACCCGCATACCAAGGCGTCGCTGGTGGCCGCCATCCGCGAAGCCGTCCGCGACCAGGACGAACGGGTCCTGCGCCGGCTGCTGGCCCGCTTCGCCGAACAGGCCACCATCGCCGACCTGCCCGCCCTGCGCGACGCCATCGACACCGCCCGGTGCCACGGCGACCGTCCGTCGGTACCCCGGTAGCCGGCCCGGCACCGCGGCGCCCCGGATCAAGACCAGCGGGCCAGGACGGCCCGAGCCGGGTAGACGCCGTCATCACCGCGATCGTGGCGGCGGTACGCGCCGGCGACGACGATCGCATCCGGGAGCTTCTGCCGAACCTGGCGGAGTGCGCGGACACTGCGGCGCTGTACGCACTGCGCGACGCGTTGGCCAGCGACCTGCCCGCCGCAGCGCGACCAGGTCCGCCAGCCCGGTCCGGCGCGGAGGAGGGGTGCCGACTGCTGGTGTGGTTTGAACGGGCGCGGGAGTTGGTGTCCGCCCGCAGACGGGGCACCCTGGGAGATGCAGATCACCAGCCACGGGCCCGGCCCGCGCCCGGCACAGCGGCGTGAAGGGAGCCTCGATGATCCAGGTAGGGGACATCCGCGAGTGGCGCACCCACGACGTCGTGGACACGGGGGGCCACAAGATCGGCACGCTGGAGGCGATCTACGTGGACACCAGCACCGACGAGGCGGCCATGGCCACCGTGCAGGTCGGCCTGCCCACCCGCCACCGCCTGGTCTTCGTACCCCTCGACGGAGCAACGGTGGGTCCGGGATACGTCAAGGTCGTCTACGACAAGGCCCTGGTGAAGGACTGCCCCGCGATCGGCACGGACGACGTCCTGCCCGCCGAGGACGAGGAAGCGGTCTTCCGGCACTACAACCTCGCCTACCAGAGCGGCGCCGCAGGCGAGCGCCAGCTCGCCCGGCGCTGACCGATCACCCGACCAAGGAGGCATGTCATGGCCCTGTTCCTCCTCGTGGTCCTCATCGCCATCGTGCTCGGCCTCGTCGGCGCCGTCGTCCACGGGCTGATCTACCTGCTCGTCATCGGCATCGTGCTCCTCGTCGCCGACGTGGCCTTCCTCGCCGTGCGCTCGACCAGGCACCGACGCGCCCTGCGCTGACAGTCCGCCCCGCAACACTCGGCCCCCGCCGCGGTCTCGGACGCACTCCGACGTGCACTTGAGACCGCCTTCGCCTCGCAGATACCCCTCCCCCAGCCCCTGGACACCACCACCGAAGCCACCCGCCGGCACACCGGCGCCGCCCTCACCAGCCTCGACGGCGAGCGCCTTATGTGCCGCCTGCTGACCCAACTCCCGTGTGGCTACGCACTCCCGTACGACCGCGGTGACCTGACCGCCGCCGCCTGCCGAAGCGAACTGCGGCAGGTCTCCGCCGGTCAGGCTCAGCGCCCCCCCGGGCCGACCTGGAGCCGGGGTGACGCTCCAGCGGCTTCCAGACCGCAGGTTGGCGCGGGCCCGACTCCTCGCTCCGCTCACAGCCTGGCGATCGGACTCACGACCGGCCCGCCTCACCCGGCTTCCAGCCTCGAAGCGGGCACTTGGCCTCCTACTCACCGTCTCAGCTGTCGGAGTAACCGAGGTCCCCGATCGTCCAGCTGCTGATGTCCTCGATGGCGATGCGGTACATGCCGCCGGTGTGGGGCAGGGCGAAGTTGCCCTGCAGGATTTTCGCGCGGTGGAGGTGCAGGTGCGTGGGCCGCACGGGCGGGCCTTCGGCGGGCGGCGCGAAGAGGGCGGCGAACGGCTTCAGGTGCTCAGAGGCCTGGAGGACCTCCGCCACCCGCTCCCACCACAGGGAAATCGGCGCGAGCCTGCCGGTGATCACTGCACCGGGGACCACCACGGTCAAGGACATCTGGTTGGTGTGCTCGGACTCGACCATCGCGGCGATGTCGACGAGCAGCCCGTCCGGGTTCGACATGAGTCCCAGATTAGGACACGGCGGTCGGTGTCCGGGAGTCCGCCTCAAGGCGGTGACTGCAGTGCGCGCGGGGTGTCGCCGGCCTACGCGGCCGGGCTTCGACGGGTCCCCGCTGCCGCGAAGGCAGGCCGGCTGCTGCGCGGCGGTCAATGGCCGGGGCAAGAGCCCCCAGATGATGCCGAGGCAACGGTGCGCCGTCGCCTCGGCGCGGGGACCGCCCGCGAGCGGTGCGGCACGTTCGGCCGCGAAGCGCGGGGCGCCCGGGGTCAGAGTTTGAACATCGCGGCGTACGGCTGGGTGATGCGTTCCTGCCGCGATCCGAAGTCGACGAGTACGGCGATGTCGCCGTCGCCTTCGACGCCGATGGCCCGGCCGAGGCCATAGCGGTCGTGGGTGACTCGGTCGCCGACGGCGAACCGCTTGAGCGGCGCCTGGACCCGGACTTTGAAGGGGCTGGTGGGCAGGGGCCGGCGGACTGCTGCTGATTTCGTCATTCCTTGCAGTATGCGCCGGAAATCGCGGGAGCGGGGCCTTTCGGTGGAACTCGAGCGCGGACGGGTCGGAATTCGAATCGTGCCGTCCCCTGTCGCCACCGGAACCGGTGGCGGGGCCGAGCCGGGGCCGAAATGGCGAGAGTCCACGCGGCGTACCTCGGGGATCGCCCATGTCACGCTGCCAGTGGAGCCGCCGCCCCGGACAAGCGCTATGCCGTCAACCACCCTGCCCGCAGCGAGCGTTGGCGTCCCTGGCAACTCGGGGGCGGCGGGCCCGAGGGGAGGCCCCTGCAAAACCGGGAGTGAAATAATCCACCACGGAAGGCCGGGGCCTGCTAGAGTCGTCTTAGTTGCAGTAGTGGTTCCCATGAACTTTGTGTGCGCCTGCTGATGTTTCGCAGGCGCATTTCTGTTTCCCGGCTCTTCCCCGGGTGGGTCATCATCGCGGCACTCGAAGCCCGCACTGTGCGTGCTTCGGACAGCCCCTTGAAGGAGATTTCTTTATGGCTAATGGCACTGTGAAGTGGTTCAACGCGGAAAAGGGCTTCGGCTTCATCGAGCAGGACGGTGGCGGCGCTGACGTCTTCGCCCACTACTCGAACATCAACGCCAACGGCTTCCGTGAGCTGCTCGAGGGCCAGAAGGTCGAGTTCGACGTCACGCAGGGCCAGAAGGGCCCGCAGGCCGAGAACATTCGTCCGCTGTAGTTTTTCTGCTGAGGCACCCGCCTGGCAGCGAGGGGCCCGCACCGCGTACACGCTCGGTGCGGGCCCTTCCGCATTACACACCCCCGGCCGTTCAGGCCCCCTGGCTTCGCCACTGGCGGCCATCCCCACGCGAGACGCCCAGCGCCGCGTCCGGATCGGCGCCCTGCCGTGAGATCCCACGGTTCGAGGTTCGCGCTCCCGACCTTCTCGGTGAGCGCCGACCGCAGGTGACGTGCCGCACGGTTCCTCCGTCCACGCCCGCCCGCCAC
Organism: Kitasatospora sp. NPDC059160; assembly: GCF_042755465.1. Classification (NCBI taxonomy): domain Bacteria; kingdom Bacillati; phylum Actinomycetota; class Actinomycetes; order Kitasatosporales; family Streptomycetaceae; genus Kitasatospora; species Kitasatospora sp. NPDC059160. The sequence continues at coordinate 67,277 of NZ_JBHZCN010000022.1, forward strand.
ACACTCTGGCCCGTTCCCTTGCGGTCTCCGCCGGCGCCCCGCGCTGCGGAGCCTTCCTCGTGACGTGCCGCCCTGAGGAAGGTCTCCACATGAACCGCTCCCGTCGCCCCTCGTACCAGAGCTCCAAGTCCCGCTCCGGCGGCACCGCCCACGGATCCCGCTCCGGCGGCAGTTCCTTCTACGGCGACCGGCCCGCCGGCGGCCGCACCTCCTCCGGGCGCGGTGGCCGTCAGAGCTCCTCCCCGCAGGGTGAGTTCGCGATGCCGGTCAGCACCACCCCGGCGCTGCCGGCCGTCGAGTCGTTCGACGAACTGGACATGCCCAAGGCACTGCTGGCGGTGCTGACCCGACAGGGCGTCACCGCGCCGTTCCCGATCCAGGCCGCCACCCTGCCGAACTCGCTGGCCGGACGCGACGTCCTCGGACGAGGCCGCACCGGCTCCGGCAAGACCATCGCGTTCGGCCTCGCCGTGCTGGCCCGCATCGCCGGCCAGCAGGCCGAACCCCGCCGCCCGTTGGCGCTGGTGCTGGTGCCCACCCGCGAGCTCGCCCAGCAGGTCACCGACGCGCTCACCCCCTACGCCCACGCGGTACGCCTGCGGATGGCGGCCGTGGTGGGCGGCATGTCGATCGGCCGCCAGGCCCAGGCGCTGAACCGCGGGGCAGAGGTCGTGGTCGCCACCCCGGGCCGGCTCAAGGACCTGATCCAGCGCGGTGACTGCCAGCTCGACGGGGTCGGCATCACGGTGCTCGACGAGGCCGACCAGATGGCCGACATGGGCTTCCTGCCGCAGGTCACCGAGCTCCTCGACCAGGTCGCCGAAGGCGGCCAGACGATGCTGTTCTCCGCGACGCTGGACCGCAACGTCGACCGGCTGGTGCGCCGCTTCCTCAAGGACCCGGTCACCCACTCGGTGGACCCGTCCGCGGGAGCGGTCAGCACGATGGAGCACCACGTGCTGCACGTGCAGAACTTCGACAAGAACGCCACGATCGCCCACATCGCCTCCCGCGAGGGCGGCGTGATCATGTTCACCGACACCAAGCACGGCGCGGACCGCCTCGTGGAGGACCTGCTCGCCAACGGCGTGAAGGCAGCGGCCCTGCACGGTGGCAAGTCCCAGCCGCAGCGCACCCGCACCCTGGAGCAGTTCCGCAACGGCCAGGTCACCGCACTGATCGCCACCAACGTCGCCGCACGTGGCATCCACGTCGACGGGCTCGACCTGGTCGTCAACCTCGACCCGCCGGCCGACCACAAGGACTACCTGCACCGCGGCGGGCGCACGGCCCGTGCGGGCGAGTCCGGCACCGTCGTCACCCTGGTCCTGCCCAACCAGCGCCGTGAGATGGCCCGCATGATGGCCACCGCCGCCATCACCCCCGTCACCACCAGGGTCAGCGCCGGCGACGAGGAGCTGGCCCGGATCACGGGCGCCCGCGTGCCCACCGGCATCCCCACCGTGATCGCCGACCCCGTCGTCGAACGCCCGCGCCGCAGGCCCTCCGCGAGCCGCAACCGCCGCGGCCGACCCACCCAGGCCGGCCGTCCCACCCAGGCCGGCCGCACCCCGCGGACCGCCGCCGGCTCGCGCAGCGCGGCACCGAAGCGAGTCGTCCTCGCCGCCTAGGACACCGCACCCCACCGCAGCACCCGGACCGCCGCCACCACCGGCGGGAGCGACGCGAAGGAGTCCGCCCATGACCACCACCCTCGAACGCCCCACGGCCACCACCACGGTCAGCGACCTCATGACCACCCCTGACCTGCAGATCAGCGACGACGTCACCGCCGACACCGCGATGGACATCCTGAACGGCTCAGGTGCCGACCACGTCCTGGTCCGCGACGACGACGGCCGCTGCGCCGGGCTGCTCACCCGCCTGCACCTCGCGCCGTTCCAGGCGCGGTCCTGGTACACCGAACGCACCGCCGTGCGCGACATCGCCCTCGACCGCGCCCCGTTCGCCACCCCCGACATGCCTGCCGACGGCGCGGCCGACGCCATGCGCGCCCGCGGCCTGACCACCTGGCCGGTGGTCGACCACGACGGCCACGCCATCGGTCTCTTCAGCCTCTAGGAGCAGCGGCCGGCGCCGACGTGCCGGCTTCCACTCCTCCGTAGGCACCTGCCGCGCCGGCTCGGCCGAGGAAGGTGACGCCGGCCTCGCCGTCGACATGTTCTCCGGCCGTGCCCCGGCTCCTGCCAGAGTGGGTCTGACACCGTGTCGGAGTAGGCTGGACCTACCGAAGGCACTTCGTGAACTGGCCCCGATACTGGTTTCGTCTCCGGCGACCACCAATCCCGGGCCCACGTGAGTGGGCTCGGAGACGGGTCCATGACATGACTGTCACCCTCGACCGCTTGCAACTCGCTGAGGTACCCGCACAGCCGGGTGCTGCACCGGCCCTCCGGCTCTCACTCACCCCCGACGGCGCCTCCCGAGGCCGCCTGGACGGAGCCTGGTGGCCACGCTCGCACGATCTCCTCACCGAACTACCTCCACTGGCGGCTGAGTTGGATGCGCGGTGGGGGCGTGTCACGCGCGTCGTGCTGAACCCCACCCACTGGCCCGTGATCCCCCACCTGATCCCCGTCGCCGGCCACGTGGTCCACGGCGGCTGGTTCCTCCAGGAGCAGGACGAGAACGAGGTCATGGTGCGCTCCTACGCACCTCGGCGCCTGGATCTGCTGGTCGTCCCGCCGCACACCGGCGAGGCCGAGGCAGCCGACCTGATGACCGCCGCGGCCGATCCCGCGAACACCCGCACGGCGAGCGAACTGCTCGTGGGGTGGCCGGCGGTAGACGGCATGGCGGCCGCCGGACCGGACGGGCCGAAGCGCGTCTTCCCCGGGCTGTCGCTCACCGCCACCTCGTAGTCGCCGCCAGCCGGCGGCCAGGTCACCCCCGTGGACACTTCGGGCAGCGACCTGGCCGCCGGGTGGCGCAGCGCGACGCGACCGCCCAGGGTTCGGCGCGCTCGCGAACGAGAACATCGACCGCGAGTTCGTCCCGCTCGGCCCTCACCTCGTCCGACCGCTTGACCAGCCGCCTCTCCAGCTCGTCCAATTCCGCGCGGCGATCCGTTCACAGGAGAAGCTCCGGGCCGCGAGGTGCTGACCAGGTGTACGGCACTGCGGCGACCGTATCCTGACACCGGCGTCGGCGGTCCGCGTCGGCCGGCTCCGTGGGGAGGACGCCATGGCGCTCGACGAGCGGGAGCTGCTGACAGGAAAAGCTGTTCGAACCAGCGAGCTGATCAGCTGCTGGAGCCGTACTTTGCGGGGCGCCGGTTCAGGTCTCCGGCCAGCGGATCTGCGTGACTTGGCCGGCGCGATCCGTCGCTTCTGCGGCCTTGTCACCGCCCGGCAGACCGTCCTCGACGGATACGCCGGCCTCCGGATACCACTGCCGCAACTGCCCCACCGCTGCGTCGAAGCCTGCCCCCAAGACCACACGACCGCTGACCGATTGCCGTCCATGCCGACCCGGTAACACTCCTGGCCGGCGCTCATCTCGCGGCAGTCATCGATTACCAGCGAGAGCGGCCTGAGCCGACAGCGCCGTGGACAGTGGAGATTCGTTCGGCGCACGGCGCGGGTCAGGGGTGCCGCACGGGCGGCGGGGGTGTTCCGCCCGCGCGGCACGGTTTCCTCTGGGGCACCAGGCCGATGGGGGGGTCAGGCCTGGAGTTCCTTGTGGTCGCTGCCGCCGCTGATGTGGATCTTGCGGGGCTTGGCGGTCTCGGCGACCGGGATGGTGAGGGTGAGTACGCCTGCCTCGTAGGAGGCGGTGATGTGCTCGGTGTCGAGGGCGTCGCCGAGGAACAGCTGCCGGGAGAAGACGCCGAGGGGGCGTTCGGAGAGCTGGACCTCGGCGTTGTCGCCGCGCTGCGCGGGGCGGCGCTCGGCCTTGACGGTGAGCGTGTTCTTCTCGACGTCCAGGTCGATCGCGTCGGGGCTGACGCCGGGGAGGTCGAACTGGACGTAGAACGTGTCGCCGTCGCGCCAGGCATCCATCGGCATCGCGGACGGTCGCGACCACGTGCCGGTCGTGCCGAAGAACTGCTGGGTGAAACGGTCCAGCTCGCGGAAGGGGTCAGTGCGCATCAACATTGTCGAGTACCTCCTCGTCGTATCAACGGGCGACTTCGACGCGCTCACGCATCCGCTCAGGCATGTCACCTGTCAGTGACATGTCGCCGAATAGATGACATGGCGGATGGCAAGGCGTCTTGGGGAGTCAGGGCTCCGGCGTCGGTGGCCTTCCGTGGACAGGCCACCGAGGGGCGGGGTGTGGAGCGGCGCGGGCTGTTGGTCGCTGCCACAGCGCGATTACCGACGGCGACGCACCGGGCCGCCCGGCTAGGGCGAAGACCATGCGTGACAAGTCCAACTCCGGTCTGCCGTGCCGCGAGCCGAAGGGCTGCGACCAAGTCGGGCCCACAGCTGGTACGGAACCCTGATCGGCATGGTGTCGGCTCGCGCGGGGTCAGGTCACGCCGCTGCGGGGACGGCCTGTCCGCTCTCCACGGGCGACGGCTGTCCGGCCTCGCCGGCCCGGATGGTGATCTTGCGGGCCCGGGAGGCCGAGGCGGTGGGGACGGTGAGGGTCAGGACGCCGTCCTGCAGGTGGGCCGTGATACGGCCCGGGTCGAGGCTTTCGGCCAGGTGGATCCGGCGCTCGGACGCCCCGTGGGAGCGCTCGGCGAGCTGGGTGCGCGCGTGCTCACCGCGGGGGGCGGGACGGCGTTCGGCCTTCACGGTCACCATCCGCCCCAGTGCCTCGACCTCGATCGCCTCCAGCGGGACGCCGGGCACATCGAGCGCGATCACGAAACGGTCGTCCTCGCGCCAGGCGTCCATCGGAATCGGGGCCGGCCGCGACCCGGCTGTGGGGGGCGCCTGGTGGGTCACCGCAGTGCGCATGGACATCGTTGGACACCTCCGGTCCAGAAGCTCTTGTTCGCACCGGTGCGGTGCGACACGAACCGTTGTAGCATGTCATCCAGACGATGACAAACACCCAGTCAGCGAAAGAGTGACGACATGGATACGCAGGACACCGGCACGGCCGGGGTCGGCCCGGCCTCGTTCCTGGCCGCCGCTGCCGCGCTGGGCATGATGGACGCCGCTGCCCGCACCGCCCGCCACGCACCTCCGGACGACGCGGGCCAGCACGACCCGGGCGGTGCGCTGTCAGCGCTCCTGCTGCTGCGTCACCTGCGTGAGGAACTCGCCGGCTGGGAGAGCGGTCTGATCGAGACCGCCCGCGGGGCCGGCGCCACCTGGGCCGACCTTGCCGAACCGATGGGCGTCCAGAGCCGCCAGGCCGCCGAGCGCCGCTACCTGCGCATGCGCCCGAACGCCGACGCCGGCACCGAGGCTGGCAGCACCGGCGAGCAGCGCGTCCAGGCGGTCCGCGACCAGCGTGCCGCCGACCGCGCGGTGACCACCTGGGCTCGCGACAACGCCGCGGACCTGCGCCGCCTCGCCGGGCAGATCGGCGCCCTGGACGGCCTCACCACCTCGGCGGCGCCCGCCATAGAACGCCTGCTGGACGCGCTCGGCGACAACGACCCCGCCCGCCTGCTCGCCCCGCTCGCCGAGACCCGGCCCTTCCTGGAAGCGGACCACCCGACGATCGCCGGCCGCCTCGACGAGCTCACCACCCGAACCGGCCAGCTGCGGGCCGACAGCGGACGGCAGCGCCGCACACCCCCGGCCGGTCCGTGACCACCCCCGGTAGCGCCCCATCCGGGCCGCGGCCTACGCACAGCTGACCCGCTCCAAAGTCGAAGGCCCGCCCCGGCAGGCAGAGCGACGGCCGACGCCGCGGGCCCTCATGTGAAGACCATCCGTACTCCGATCCCAGCCGACGCCCATGACTCCAGCCGACCTGCAGCAGCTGCTGATCACACGCACCCCCGAGATCCCGGGCATCGCCGCCGCCGACAGGCGCGGCGACGACAGCCCCTACGGACTGGCCGTGACCCTGGACGGGGGCGGCCAGGTGTGGTGGAGCATCACCGGTGCCAGCGGCTCCGCCCCCGCCCAGGCCCCCGCTGGTACTGCCACCGAGAAGACGCAGGTGCCGGACCTGACGGGCCGGCCTGTTGCGGTTGCCCTCGTCGAGCAGGCCCTGGTCGCCGCCGCGACGGCCGACGGCGCGTCCAGCGACGTTGTTCGCGTCGACCGGTACAGCACACGCCCGGATCCGCCGGCGGTGCGATACGGCGCCACGCTGGAATGCCGCGACGGCTGGAAGCTTTTCCTGTCCTGCTACGGCACCGCCCGACCCGGCACCGCCCGCCCCGAACAGCCCTACCAGCCCCTCAGCCGCATCTGAATACCCCCGGAGCCGACCGCGCGGCACACCCGCCCGGCCTGCCCCGGCGACTTGACCCGACCCGAACCCTTTCCACCGAAGGAGACACCTCCCGTGGCCAGCCCGACCCAGACGCTGGAGTTCCAGGCGGAGACCCGCCAGCTGCTGCAGCTGGTGATCCACTCGATCTACTCGAACAAGGACATCTTCCTGCGTGAGCTGATCTCCAACGCCTCCGACGCCCTCGACAAGCTCCGCCTGGAATCCCTCACCGACACCGATCTCGACGTCGACACCTCCGACCTGCACATCACGCTGGAGGTCGACAAGGCGGCCCGCACCCTGACGGTGCGGGACAACGGCATCGGCATGACCCGCGAGGACGTCGTCGAACTGATCGGGACCATCGCCAAGTCCGGCACCGCGAGCCTGCTGGCCAAGATCAAGGAGGCCAAGGACGCGGACGCGGCGCAGCACCTGATCGGGCAGTTCGGAGTCGGCTTCTACTCGGCGTTCATGGTCGCCGACAAGGTCACCCTGCATACCCGCCGGGCCGGCACCGAGCAGGGCACCGCCTGGGAGTCCGACGGCGAGGGCACCTACACCATCGCGCAGGCCGAGGGCCTGCCGGTGGGCACCTCGGTCACGCTGCACCTCAAGCCGGCGGACGGCGAGGACGGGCTGGGCGACTACCTCGCGGCGTGGAAGATCCGCCAGATCGTCAAGCAGTACTCGGACTTCATCCGCTGGCCCATCCGCATGGCCACCGAAGCCACCAGCAACGCCGGCACCGACGAGCCTGCCGCCGAGGAGGGCACCGAGCCGGCCACCGGGGACAAGGCCGCCCCCGAGCTGGAGACGCTGAACTCGATGAAGGCACTGTGGGCCCGCCCGCGCTCGGAGGTGTCCGAGGCGGAGTACCGCGAGTTCTACCAGCAGATCAGCCACGACTGGCAGGCCCCGGCCGAGACGATCCACATGCGCGCCGAGGGCACCTTCGAGTACGAGGCGCTGCTGTTCGTCCCCGCCCACGCCCCGTTCGACCTGTTCTCCCGCGACACCAAGCGCGGCGTCCAGCTGTACGTCAAGCGCGTGTTCATCATGGACGACTGCGACGCGCTGATGCCCAACTACCTGCGGTTCGTCAAGGGCGTCGTCGACGCCCACGACCTGTCGCTGAACGTCTCCCGCGAGATCCTCCAGCACGACCGCCAGATCACCGCCGTTCGCCGGCGCCTCGTCAAGAAGGTCCTCGGCACCCTCAAGGACATGCAGACCAACCGGACGGACACCTACACCGGGCTGTGGGAGCAGTTCGGCCGGGTCCTCAAGGAGGGCCTGATCGAGGACCGCGACAACACCGACGCGCTGCTGGAACTGGTCAGCGCCGCCTCCACCCACGACGCGGAGAAGCCGACCACGCTGCGCGAGTACGTCGCGCGGATGAAGGACGGCCAGGACGCCATCTACTACCTGACCGGCGAGAACCGGGCCATGGTGGAGAACTCCCCGCACATGGAGGCCTTCACCGCCAAGGGCTACGAGGTCCTCATCCTCACCGACCCCGTCGACGAGGTCTGGACCGACCAGATCCCCGCCTTCGACGGCCACCGCTTCCAGTCCATCGCCAAGGGCCAGGTCGACCTCGACAACGACGCCGACGCCGACGGCACTGACGAGGCGAAGGCCGAGAAGGCCCAGCGCGAGCAGGACTTCGCCCTGATGGTCTCCTGGCTCCAGAGCACCCTGGCCGACCACGTCAAGCAGGTCCGCCTCTCCACCCGCCTCACCACCTCCGCCGCGTGCTTGGTCGGCGACGCCCACGACCTGACCCCCACCCTGGAGAAGATGTACCGGGCCATGGGCCAGGAACTCCCCCAGGTCAAGCGCATCCTCGAACTCAACCCCACCCACCCCCTCGTCACCGCCCTGCACGAGGCCCACCACGCGAACGCCGACGACCCGGCGCTCGCCGAGGTCGCCGAACTCCTCCACGGCAGCGCCCTGCTCGCCGAGGGCGGCGACCTGCCTGACCCGGCCCGCTTCACCCGTCTCCTGACCGACCGCCTCGCCCACACCCTGTAGCCGCCCGCGGGTGCGGTCGGCAGTGCCCGGCCGGCCGCACCCGCGCCACTCGGCCCAGCGTGCTGGCCGGGCGCACCGAGGACGCGGACCTCATCGCCGAGCACATACGACACACCGTGGACCTGCTGCTGGAGCGCTCCCGCGCGCTCGCCGAGGCGGTCCAGGCGGGCCGGGTCGCGGTGGTCGGGCTGTCCTACCGGCTCGCCGACGGTACCGCCCACCTGGTCACCTCCCGGGGCCTCGACCTGCCCGCCGACGAGGTGGCATGACCCGGCTGTTCAGCGTTCCTCAAGGTCCGGGACGACCTTGCGCAGTTGGCCGGCGCTGATCGCGCCGGCGCGCAGAAGTACGGGCGCCGTGCCGGTGATGTCCACGATCGAGGACGGCACGGCCGCGGGCGTAGGGCCTGCGTCCAGGTAGACGGCCACCGAGTCGGTGAGCATGCCCTGTGCGGCGCCGCAGTCCTGCGGGGACGGATGCCCGGTCAGGTTGGCGCTGGACACGGCCAGCGGCCCGGTCTCCGCGAGCAGGTCGAGGGCGACCGGGTGCGCGGGCATCCTCACCGCCACGGTGCCGTTCGTCTCGCCGAGGTCCCACTCCAGGGACGGCTTGTGGCGGGCGACCAGGGTCAGCCCGCCCGGCCAGAACGCGTCCACGAGGTCCCGCGCGTGCGGCGGCAGGTCGTCGACCAGGAGGTCCAGACCTTGCGGGGAGGCGACCAGCACCGGGGAGGGCATCTGCCGGCCCCGACCCTTGGCATCGAGCAGCCGCGCGACGGCGTCGGGGCTGAACGCGTCGGCACCCACGCCGTAGACGGTGTCCGTGGGCAGCACGACAAGCTCACCCCGACGCACCGCCGAACCAGCCTCGCGCAAACCCCTGGCACGCTCGAAGGAATCCGAGCAGTCGAAACGACGCGACACCGCAGCTCTCCAACCCGGCGGGATGCCCGCCCCTCTTCCTCCCGCGCCGCAGAACCCGGCACGGCCCACACCGGCCACGCTACCCGGCACCGGGGCGGCGTCTCGGAACGGATGAGCCGCCAGCTGTCCGGCGGCTCACCCTTCGTGCTTCCCGCTGAAAGCGGTGCGGGGGAAGCGTCCGGACGCGCCTGCGGCACGACAGCGCGGCCTGCGCTGTCGTGCCGTCACGGGTCACCCCCGGCTCGGCGCTATCTGCGTGAGCTCCGCCCGCGCCCCAGGCGCACGCCCCCGAGCACCAGGGCGGCGACGAACAGCACGGCGCCGATCACGAGCAGCCACAGCAGGCCCTTCACCAAGGCGCCGACGAAGCCGAACACCACGGCGATGAGCAGAATGACCAGGAACACGGCCATGACGGTGCTCCTTTCCGTCGTCAGTCGGTGCGCTTCAGGGCGCCCTTTGCCCGGTCGGCCGCGGCTTGCGCTGCGTCCTTGACGTCGTCGGCGGCCTGCCTGACCTTCGACTCCACCTGGTCGGCCTGGCCCTCGCCCTTGAGCTCCTCGTCACCGGTGAGCTCGCCGGCCTTCTCCTTCACCTTGCCGGCCAGTTCTTGCGCCTTGTTCGACAGGTCACTCATCGGTTCCTCCAGTCGTCCGCCGGGCGGCCCATCAGCACCGCCCATTCGTCACCTTTTTAACCGGTATTCGCCCTTTCATGCGCGTGGTACGGATCTTCGGCCGTCCTGGCCGGTACGGGGTCAGGCGGCGGCGGGGGTGAGGTCGGCGCGGCCGAACAGGAGCGCGTAGCCGCGGGGGAGGTAGGCGAGGAGGCGGTCGGTGAGCTCCTCGCCGGCGAGGTCGGTGAGTGCGGCAAGGACGCAGGAGGCGTCCCAGCGGGCGCCGGCGAGGGTGGTGTTCAGGTTGCGGGCGAGGGCTTCGACGAAGGCGGGGGCGGTGACCGGTTCGGTCAGGGGGATCGGGGCGACGAGGGCGGCACGGGCGCGTTCGGGCAGGGCCGCGGCCAGGTCGCAGCGTTCGTCGCCGGTGAGCTGGGAGCCGAGTATGCCGAGAGCGGCGTCGAGGATGTGTTCGGCTTCCCGGTCGCTGTCGTAGCGGCCGAGGTCGCGGACCCGCTGGACGAGGTGGTGCCAGGTCATGTCGAGTGCCTTCCGTACGTGGCAGGCCGCTTCTGGGGCGGCAGGCGTGGGTCAGGGCCGCCGGCCGGGCTGGGGCCGGCCGAAGAGGACGTCGTAGCCGGGCGGCAGCTGGAACAGGATGCGCTCCATGAGGTCGTCGCCCGCGGCGTCGGCGGCCGTGGACAGCACGGCGCCGATGTCCCACACGGCGGTGGTTTCGGTGGCGCCCTCGATCCAGGCGGCGGTTGCGCGCACGAACCGTTCCGCGGTGAGCGGTTCGGCGGCCTGCAGCGGGTTGAGCAGGACCAGGGCGAGGGTCTCGGGCAGCCTGGCCGCGAGTTCGGCACGGACCTGTCCGACCAGGTGTGCGCCGAGCAGGGCGAGCACGACACGGGCCGCGCGCTCGGCCTCTTGGGCGGTGGTGTACTCGCCGCGTTCCCGGACGCGCTCCAAGAACGCCTCCCATCGCAGGGTCACCTCGTATCTCCCTCCATCCGGGCGGGCGCGGCACGCGCCCGCGGTCAGGGTTCGACGATCAGCCGCCGGTTCAGGCCGGTGAGCCTGAGCAGGCGCAGCACCCGGGAGCCGGCCCCGCGCAGGATCAGGCGGGCGCCGAGGCGGTCGGCCTGATTCTGGGCGTGCACCAGCGCACCCAGGCCCGCACAGTCCATGAACTCCACACCGGCCAGGTCGAGCACCACCTCGCGGTCCGTCCGGAGTGCGGCGCTCAGGCTGCGTCGCAGTTCGGGGGCGGTGGCGAGGTCGAGGTCACCGCGGGCGGTCACCAGGGCGGCCGCCGTGTGGAGGGTGTGCATGACGTTCTCGCTGTCGGTTCGGCCTGCACAGCACTCGGCGTGCTCGGGGGGCGGGTCCGGGTGGGGCCCGGGGGTGGGCTGTCCCGCACGGTGGGGGGAGCCGCGCGGGACAGCGCCGCTTGCGTGGGGTCAGGCCTGGATCTGCTTGCGCTCGCTGCGGTGGCTGATCGCGATCTTGCGGGGCTTGGCCTTCTCGGCGACCGGGATCTTCAGCGTCAGCACCCCGGCGTCGTAGTCGGCGCTGATCCCCTCGGGGTCGAGCGTGTCGGACAGCATGACCTGGCGGGAGAACACGCCGAGCGGACGCTCGGACAGCTCCCACTTCACGTCCTCACCCTCGTGGCGCGGACGGCGCTCGGCCTTGACGGTCAGCATGTTCCGCTCGACATCGATGTCGATCGCCTGCGGGTCCACCCCGGGCAGGTCGAAGGAGATCACGTACTCGTCGCCCACGCGGCAGGCGTCCAGCGGCATCGGGGCCGGACGCGACCAGGTGCCGTTCGTGCCCAGGAACTGCTGGGTCAGACGGTCCAGCTCGCGGAACGGGTCAGTGCGCATCAGCATCGCGAAACACCTCCATTGGATATGGGTTGCCAGTGCGCTTCACCTGAATCCGTTCTAGCATGTCATCCATCCGATGACAACTTCCTGAGCCATCCAGAGGATGACGCCCGGTGCGCGAGACACCCGCCCCGCCGACCCCCACCCGGACCGCGCGATCCGACTCGACACCCCCGACCGCCCACACCGAAGAACTCCGGCATGACAACGACCAGCGACGTACCTGATCACGCCACCGCTGAGCAACGCTGGCAGCGGCTCCAGGATCAGCTCGACCAGGTCGCCGACCGCACCCGCGCCGAGATCGACACCGCCATCGCCTCGATCGACGCCTGCCTCGCCCGACTCGCGGCCCTCCGCCAGCACCTCACCGACCGCCCGTGACACCCGAAGTAGGAGCCGCACACCCTCCACCGTTCGGAACCCGCCTGATGGTTGCCGGCGGCAGCACGCACGAGTCCGTGAGGTGCGGCGGTACCGAGTTCGCCCCTTCCGGTCGGCACGGCGGTGATGCTGTCATCGCCAAGCGCCCACGACAGACGCACGGCAGGTTCGCCCTCGCACAGGACCAGCCCCCTGGGCTCCAACCGCGCAGGAGCCGTCAGTGGTCGCCGAAGAAGATCTCCCTGACCTCGCGCCCGCGTAGTAGACGAGGACGTAGCCGGCCAGCGGGTCTGCCCGCCAGAGGCCGTCGAGCGAGTTGAGCAGCCAGGCCGATCAGCACGGCGGCCAGCAGACCGTCGGTCAGGGCACCCGGCCCTCGGTCCTGAGTGCTCGCCCAGGCCGAACGCACCGAACGTGGTGGTCGTCGCGGCGCTCCAGCCCGTGGAGGCCCCGGAGCCGTAGGCACTCCCCCAGCCGATAGGCGCTGTACGGGCTCTCCGCACGGCCGTAGATGCCGCGCTGCATGCCGCCGTTCGTCATCGACGGCATCCTGGTCAGGCCAATCAAGGGCTGCCTGCCCGCAGCCGCTCGATCGCGAGGGCCTCACACCGGGCGGCGAGGTGCTCGAGTTCCAGGCCCACCATCTGGTCGTACGCTCGCAGTACCGCGAGGAGCAGGTGGCCGATGACACCGGACTCGATCCACTCGTCCCACCGCCGGCGGATCGTGGTCGCCGAACAGGCCCGGTCAGCGACCCTCTCGTAGCCCATCCCCGAGACCAGCGCCAGGACAAGCCGGCCGAACACGACCGCGTCCGCGATCCGCGGGTTGTGGCACCCCAGCGGGTGCGAATCGGGCCGGGCAGGGATCAGCCTCAGGAACTCCTCACGGATCGGGTCGATGATGGACGCGGGCACGACGGACACCAACCCCCCAGATGATCACATAGCGTAGGCAACTCCATGATCATCAAACCTGCCTCCGTCGTGCCACCCTCTCCGTTTTGGCGTACCGGCCGACGCTCTACACGATGAAGCGGTGGATGGCGTCGTTGGCGTGGTCCTGGAACGACGGGTTGGCCAAGTCGGGGAAGATGTCCGCCTGGTCGACCAGGGGGCCCTTCAGCTTGTTGGCCGCGCTGGCGTAGAACACGCCGCTGGACAGGGTCGGGTCGGTGACACCGTCGACCAGTCGCTTCGCGCCGACCTCAAGCTTGTGGGAGATCCCCAGGGCGGGCAGGACGTACTTGGACGCCATGCGCAGCGGTAGGGCGATGTCGTTGGAGGCTTGGGTGCCGGTGGTGGCGCCGGGGCTCACGGTGATGAAGCGGCGGTCGGGGTGCTGGCGGGCCAGGTAGGCCATCCAGAGGGCCCCGATGTACTTGGCCTGCCCGAAGGCGAGGTTGAAGTCGGTCTTTCCGTCGGCGAAGTAGCTGCCGTCGATGACGGTGGCGAGTTCGTCGGCAGAGGTCGAGGCGAAGGACGGCCGCTTCATCCGCAGCATCGGCAGTCCCCTGGCTGCTTCGCTTCCGGCGAGGACCGCGACCTCGCCGAGCCGCCCCTCGGCCAGGAGTCCTTCGAGGAGCGCGACGTGGCCCAGAACGTTCGTCGCGAAGACCTTGGTGACCCCGTCGGCGGTCAACTCCATCGACCGCGGGCCGATGACGCCGGCGTTCATGACCAATGCGTCGACGGTTCCGTCGATGGCCGCAAGGCCGGCTCGGACCGAGCCCAGATCGGCGACATCCATGACGACGATGTCGAAGATGCGCCGGCCGGTAGCGGCTTCGAGGTCGGCCTTTGCCGTTGTCGCCCGGTCTCGGTTGCGGCATGCCAGGTAGATGCGGGCCGTCTCCGGTCGCAGGGCCAGTTGCCGGGCCACGTCCTTGCCGATCCCGACGTTGGCGCCCGTGATCATCACGGTCTTTCCCGGGAGTGTGCTCATCGGGATTACCTCTCGTCTTCTGTGGGGCTGTTCAGGTGGGACGGCTCATGCTGCTTCGCGGGGCCGGTGCTGCGGTGGCGAGTCACGCGGCCCGCAAAGTGAGTTGCGCAACTCAGTCTGATCCCGGCCAGACTGGGCTGTCAAACTCAGAATCGCTACCATGGGTCCATGGCGAACAAGACGAACGACCGGCCGCGGCTCACCGCGAAGGGCGAGCGCGTCCGGGGCCGAATCGTGGAGGGGGCTGCGGCCTTGATCCACGAGCGCGGGGTCGCGGGTACCACCCTGGAAGACGTCAAGGGGGCAGCGGAGGTCAGCGGCTCGCAGCTCTACCACTACTTCCCCGACAAGAACGAGCTCCTCCAGGCGGTCATCGACCACCAGGCCGACACCCTCGTCCACCACAATCGGCAGGCGCTCAGCGGTGAAGACGGAGTCGCAGCCTGGCGGGACATGCTGATCGCCGGCGTGAAGCACAGCCAGGCAAAGGGCGGCTGCCCACTCGGTTCGCTCGGCGGTCAACTCGCCGAGAGCGATCCCGAGGCCCGAGCCCTCATCTCCGCCGGATTCGAGCGATGGTCAGCTGCCATCAGCGAAGGACTCCGGTCGCTTCACGCCGACGGGAAGCTCGCACCCGGCATCGACCCGGACGACCTCGCCACCACCATGCTCGCCACCCTGCAAGGCGGACTGCTACTCGCCCAGGTACAACGGAGCACGCGACCCTTGGAAGTTGCGCTCGACACCGTCCTCGCCCTTGCCATCCGGACCTGAGACCCGAAGACCGGTAGCCGGCTGTACTCCGCCATGGGCCACTGAACGATGCGTCGCAAGGCCGCCAGGGCCGCCTCCGCGCGCCATCCGACGACTCTGACCGGGTCCCGCTTCCTGTGCAGTTCCTCAGGCTCATGTTCGCGTTGAGGCGGAGCGGCACGGCCCCCGCCGAGCGGCGGCGATGCGGTCCTCTACCTGAGGCACGGACGTCATCACCGTCCGTAGCCTGGTCCGACGACAGCCCTCGGGGATGCACCTCTCGATTGCCGTACCCGGACAGCCGCACGGCCGAGGAAACCGAACCGACACCGGACGGCACCTCTGACGTCGGCGACTCGCCCCCCGAACACGGGCCGGGGATCGTCAGCGACCGCCCGGATTGCCGACCAGTACGCGGCTTCCCAGATGCTCGCTGCGGACTCGGTCTCCGGCGGATTCAGAGACTGGAGGAGGTCCAGAAGAAAGGCAAGCGAGGCATCCGGCAAGGGCGCCGGTCGGCTGGCCGCAGGGACACTACCCCGGCTCACACACCCGACGGAAGGCAGCCGGAGGCGCTACGGCCGAATTCCTGGAAGTAACTTCCATCAATCGGCCATCAATTGGAGATGTCCGCGGACTCATGCTTAAGGTGCCAGTCACTGCCACCAGTGACAGGCCGCGTAGCCGACGCTGAGCAGCACCGGCCCCCCCCCGCCGCTCGGCCTCCGCGAAGGCCTCCGGCCCCCAGTCGACCGGATTGTCGGCGTGCTGCAGCAGGTACGGCGAGGTCGCGTCCGCGAGACGGTTCGGCATGGCCCCCATCCTCCCGCACGACGGGCCCCGTAGGCGTCAGGCCGCCCCGCCGGGCCGGCTTCCCCCGGGGCCGGGCCGGCGGGCGTCGCGCCCTCGCCCGGGGCCGTGGGGCCCCGGGCGGGAGGGGCTACTCCTTGGGGGCTTCCGGCTCCTCCGTGAAGTTGACCTTCTTGAACTGGCGGTTCATCGACTTGGCCAGGAACCACGTCGCCACGCCGAGGGCGGCGAAGACGACGAAGCCGAGGAGACCGGGGGTGACCTTGGCGTCGTCGACGGCGAGGTCAGCGGCGAGGTGGACGAGGTTCACGGGGGCGCTCATATCTCTATGGTGGCCCGGCTCACGCCGAGCCGGGCCGTCGGGGGTGGGTCAGTCGCGCGCGTCGGCGGCCTCGGCCGCCAGGGTGGGGGTGCGCAGTCCGGCGAACAGGTCGTCCTCCGGGAGGTCCACGTCGATCAGGGTACGGGCGAGCTCGTAGTCCTCGGTGGGCCAGACCTCGCGCTGGACGTCGAGCGGGACGCGGAACCACGGGCCGTCCGGGTCGATCTGGGTGGCGTGGGCGATCAGCGCGCGGTCGCGGGTCTCGAACCAGTCGTCGCAGCGCACCCGGGTGGTGATCTCGCGCTCCTGGCGGCCGCTCTTCTCCCAGCCCGCGATCCACTCGCCGTACGGGGAGTCGTGCCCGTGCTCGGTGAGGTACTGGTGCAGGGCGCGGATGCGGCCCATCGGGAAGCCGTGGTTGTAGTAGAGCTTGAGCGGCTGCCAGGGCTCGCCGGCCTCGGGGTAGGCGTCCGGGTCGCCGGCGGCGTCGAAGGCCAGCATGGTGATCTTGTGGGTCATGATGTGGTCCGGGTGCGGGTAGCCGCCGTTCTCGTCGTAGGTCGTGATGACCTGCGGCTTGAACTCACGGATCAGCCGGACCAGCGGCTCGGCCGCCTCCTTGACGTCCTCCAGGGCGAAGCAGCCCTCGGGCAGCGGGGGCAGCGGGTCGCCCTCCGGCAGGCCGGAGTCCACGAAGCCCAGCCAGGCCTGCTTGACGCCGAGGATCGCCCGCGCCTCGTCCATCTCCTTGCGGCGCACCTCGTGGATGTTCTCCTCGACGTACGGGTCCCCCTGCAGCTTGGGGTTGAGGACCGACCCGCGCTCGCCCCCCGTGCAGGTGGCCACGAGCACGTCCACACCGTGCTCGACGTACATGGCCATGGTGGCCGCGCCCTTGCTGGACTCGTCGTCCGGGTGGGCGTGCACCGCCATCAGTCGCAACTGCTCAGTCAACGCCTTGCGTTCCTTCCACATCGTCGGGCGTTCCGCGAAGTCCGGTCTGCCCACCGTACGAACCGCTCACTTCGGGACCACGTCGCCGCGGGGCCGGCCTGCGGCAGGTCTCCGGCACGGCCGGGCCCCGCCCCCGCCGGACCGGCCGCGGGCGTGCCCCTCCTATAGTGACGGAATGGAGGTCCGTCGCATTCCCCCGCACCACCCGCGCGGCTCCTCCCGAGGAGAGGACGGAGTCCGATGACTGCACAGAGCACCGCGACGCAGCTGCCCGAGGGGCGCTACGGCCGGAGGGGCGACGGCGAGTCGGACCGTCGGCTCAAGGTGGTCGGCGCGGTCTGCGGCGTGCTCGGCCTGGGGCTGATCGCCTGGCTGGGCGGCTCCTACCTGCTGCGCGAGTCGAAGATCAACGGCTCGGTGCCGACCTTCCAGGTGCTCTCCGACTCCGAGGTGCAGCTGCACCTCAGCGTGCGCAAGAGCGACGGGACGGCCGGCACCTGCACGGTCCGTTCGCAGGGCGACGACCACGGGGTGGTCGGGGTGGCCGACTTCCCGGTCCCCGCGGCCGGGTCCAGCTACGAGGCCACCGTCACCCTGCGCACCACCGCCCGCGGCACCACCGCCGAGCTGCTCGGCTGCACCCCGGCGAAGTAACGGCGCGGCACGCGGAGTCCACCCGGCGGAGCAGCGGGGACGAAGCGGGGCCGTGGCGGGGCCGTGGCGGGAAAGCGGCCGGAACGCAGCGGGTACGCATACTCACCCGCCGGAACGGGCATCCGTAGGAAGTCCCGCAGCCGGTTGCCGTACACCGTGGCGCAACGCCACCGTCAATGCCGCGCCAACGCCTCTCCCGCTTGTCCGCAGGACTTGTTAGGCTCGTGGTTTCGCCCCTTCCGCACCGGATGGTACGGGAGCGGGCGTTGCTTTGTAGTTACGACCAATATCATCGTCGACCCTGCTGACGACTCACACCCTCAGCTCAGCCCCAGCACCTACGAGGAGCACCCGTGACCCAGACCAGCGAGAACGTGACCTGGCTCACTCAGGCCGGCTACGACCAGCTCAAGGCCGAGCTGGATCACCTGACCGGGCCCTGGCGCATCGAGATCGCCCAGAAGATCGAGGCGGCGCGCGAGGAGGGCGACCTCAAGGAGAACGCCGGCTACCACGCGGCGAAGGAGGAGCAGGGCAAGCAGGAGCTGCGCATCCGCCAGCTGACCCAGCTGCTGGAGCGCGCCAAGGTCGGCGAGGCCCCGGCCGACTCCGGCGTGGTGGCCCCGGGCATGGTCGTCACGGTCGCGTTCGACGGTGACGAGGACGACCTGATGGAGTTCCTGCTCGCCTCGCGCGAGGTCGCGGGCGCCGACGCCGTCGACGTCTACTCGCCGCAGTCGCCGCTCGGCCGCGCGATCGACGGCAAGAAGATCGGTGACGAGGCCACCTACGAGCTGCCGAACGGCAAGCCCGCCATGGTGAAGATCGTCAAGGTCGTGCCGCACGCCGGCTGACCCGGCCCCGAGCAGCACCGCCGGAGGGCGGCTGCGGAGTCCGTAGGGGACTCCGCAACCGCCCTCACGCATCTCCGGCCGACGGAAGCAGAAGACGTCAGAGCCGGACCGTAGGCCGAAAGCGCGGCCGCGGCCGCGCCGCTCAGCCCGCCGCCGAGCGGTACTTGCGCACCGACAGCCACGAGAACACCGCCGTGATCACCACCGACCACAGCACCGACACCAGCGCCGCGTGCTGCATCGGCCAGGCGCTGTCCACCGGGCCGACCTGGTTGCCGAAGAGGTCCCGGCAGGCCTGCACGGTCGCGCTGAACGGGTTCCAGTAGGCGACGCCCTGCAGCCACCCCGGCATCGAGCTGACCGGCACGAAGGCGTTGGAGATGAAGGTCAGCGGGAACAGCCAGATCAGCCCGGCCGAGGTGGCCGCCTCGGGGCTGCGCACCGAGAGGCCGATCAGCGCGCCGATCCAGGAGAAGGCGTAGCCGAGCAGGAGCAGCAGCCCGAAGGCGCCGAGCGCCTTGAGCACCCCCTCGTGGATCCGCCAGCCGACCAGCAGCGCGACCAGCGCCAGCACGACGAGCGTGAAGGCGGTCTGGCACAGGTCCGCGAGGGTGCGGCCGACCAGCACCGCGGAACGGGCCATCGGCAGCGAACGGAAGCGGTCCACCAGGCCCTTGGTCATGTCCTCCGCGATGCCGGCCGAGGCGCCGGCGACGGCGAAGGTGACGGTCTGGGCGAAGATGCCGGCCATCAGGAACTGGATGTACGTGTGGGAGCTGGAGTTCGTCCCGGGGATCTTGATCGCCCCGCCCATGACGTACGAGAACAGCAGCACGAACATGACCGGCTGCATGAGCCCGAACACCACGATCTCGGGGATCCGGGACATCCTGCGCAGGTTGCGCTTGGCGACCACCCAGGAGTCGTGCAGGGTCGCGGACAGGCCCCGGCGGGGCGTCGGCATGGCCGCGCCGATGGCGTGCTCGGTGGAGGTGCTCATCTCAGCGCTCCGTTCCGGCCGCGACGGCCTGCTGCTCGTCGGGCCCCTGGCCCCCGCCGTCGGCACCGTCCGCGCCGCCCGCGCCGCCGCCCGAGGAGCCGCGGCCGCGACCGCCCCGGCCGCGGCCCTTCGCACCGCCGCCGTCCTCCTCGGCCGACTCGGCGATGTGGCCGGTGAGGGTGAGGAAGACGTCGTCCAGGGTGGGGCGGCGCAGGCCGATGTCGTCGATCTCGATGCCCCGGCCGTCCAGTTCGCGGATCACGTCGGCGAGCACCCGGGCACCGCCGCTGACCGGCACGGTGATCCGCCGGGTGTTCTTCTCCACCGCGGGCTCGCCCAGCGCGTACCCGGACAGGGCCGCGACCGCGTCCGTGACCAGACCCGGGTCGTGCACCACGACCTCGATCCGCTCGCCGCCGATCTGCGCCTTGAGCTGGTCGGCGGTGCCGCGGGCGATCACCCGGCCGTGGTCGACCACCGCGATGTCGTGGGCGAGCCGGTCGGCCTCCTCCAGGTACTGGGTGGTGAGCAGCAGCGTGGTGCCCTGCTCGACCAGGGTCTCGATGACCTCCCAGAGCGCGAGCCGGTTGCGCGGGTCGAGCCCGGTGGTCGGCTCGTCGAGGAACATCACCGGCGGCCGGACGACCAGCGCGGCGGCGAGGTCGAGGCGGCGGCGCATGCCCCCGGAGTAGGTCTTGGCGGTGCGGTCCTTGGCCTCGGTGAGGTTGAACCACTCCAGCAGCTCCAGCGCGCGGGCCTTCGCGCTGCGGGTGCTCATCTGGTACAGCTCGCCGACCATGGTGAGGTTCTCGAAGCCGGTCAGGTACTCGTCGACCGCCGCGTACTGGCCGGACAGCCCGATCAGGCTGCGGACCTTGTTGGGGTGCTTGAGGACGTCGACCCCGGCGACCACCGCGTGGCCGGAGTCGGGACGGAGCAGGGTGGTGAGGACGCGCACGGTGGTGGTCTTCCCGGCGCCGTTCGGGCCGAGCAGCCCGAGCACCGTGCCCTCGGGGACGTCGAGGCTGACGCCGTCCAGGGCTCGTACGTCGCCGAAGGTCTTCACCAGGTTCTCGGCTTGGATGGCTGGCGCCATGGCCTGCCTCATCTCCTCGGACGAATGGAGCGATCTGTCCCACTTTGCCCCCCGTTCGGGCGCGTGGGCGACTCGGTTCTCGGCCACCGACACAGAACGCGATGTATCGCGATCCTGGCAACTCGCGATACATCGCGTCAAGCGAATTCGGGGAACCGCCCGCGGGGGCTCAGCCGGAGACCACGTACCCCGCGTCCCGCAGCTCCCCCACCACCAGCGCGCAGTGCTCCGGCCCCTTGGTCTCCAGGTGCAGGTCCACCTCGACCTCGGTGAGCCCCAGCCGGGGGTCGATCCGGACGTGCGCGACGTCCAGCACATTGGCGTCCACCCTGGTCAGCACCCCCAGCAGGTCCGCCAGCGAGCCCGGCTTGTCCGCCAGCCGCACCCGCAGCGACAGGTAGCGCCCGGCCGCCGCCAGCCCGTGCCGCAGCACCCGCTGCATCAGCTGCGGGTCGATGTTGCCGCCGGAGAGCACCGCCACCACCGGGCCCTCGAACGAGTCCGGCTGCTCCAGCAGCGCCGCGATCGGGGCCGCCCCGGCCGGTTCGACCACCAGCTTGAGCCGCTCCAGGCCGAGCAGCAGGGCCCGGGACAGCGCGTCCTCGGAGACCGTGCGGATCCCGTCCGCCAAGGTGTTGACCACCTCGAACGGGATGTCCCCGGGGCGCCCGACCATGATCCCGTCGGCCATCGTGGCGAACTGCTCCAGCGAGACCGGCCGCCCGGCCGCCAGCGAGGGCGGGTACGCGGCCGCGGCCGCCGCCTGCACCCCGACCACCCGGACGTCCGGCCGCAGCGGCTTGACCGCCGCCGCGATCCCGGCCAGCAGCCCGCCGCCGCCCACCCCGACCAGGATGGTGCGCACCTCGGGGCACTGCTCCAGGATCTCCAGGCCGACGGTCGCCTGGCCGGTGACCACGTCCCAGTGGTCGAAGGGGTGGATGAACACCGCGCCGGTCGCCTCCGCGTACCGCTGCGCGGCCTGCAGCGCCTCGTCGACGGTGGCGCCGTGCAGCCGGACCTCGGCGCCGTACTCGCGGGTGGCGGCGACCTTCGGCAGCGGCGCCGCGACCGGCATGAACACGGTCGAGCGCACCCCCAGCAGCGAGGCCGCCAGGGCCACCCCCTGGGCGTGGTTCCCGGCGCTCGCCGCGACCACCCCGCCGGCCCGCTGCACCGGCGAGAGCCCCGCGATCCGCACGTACGCCCCGCGCAGCTTGAAGGAGCCGGTGCGCTGGAGGTTCTCGCACTTGAGGTGGACCGGCGCGCCGATCAGCCCGGACAGGTGGCGGCTGCCCTCCATCGGGGTCACCCGGGCGACCCCGGCGAGCATCTTCTGGGCGCCGCGGACGTCGTCGAGGGTGATCGGCCAGTTGTGCATGATCCCAGCCTAGGGGCCAACCCAGGACGTCGGGCCTGTTCCCGGGCCCGCTCCGCCCGCGTACGCTGCTGCTTCTGAGCTTCTCTCACCGCATGACGATCGTGAGCCGCGATGACGACGACCTCGCCCCAGGCCACCGACCGAACCGAGCCCGTCCACACCCAACTCCAGTACCAGCTGGCGGTGTTCGCCCGCCGGATGGAACAGGTCCGGACCTCCGGCGGCGGCGTGGCCGTGCTGGACCGGGCCGCCTACCTGCTGCTCGACCGCCTGGAGCGGCACGGGCCGGCCAACGTCAAGGCGCTGGCCGACGCGCTCGGCGTGGACTCCTCCACGGTGACCCGCCAGGTCGCCCCGCTGGTCGCGGCCGGGCTGGTCGGCCGGGTGCAGGACCCGGCCGACCGCCGCGCGGTACGGCTCGCGCTGACCGCCTGCGGCACCGGCCGACTCGCCGAAGTCCGGGACGGCCGGGCCGAGTTGACCCGCCGCCTGACGGCCGACTGGCCGCCCGAGGAGCAACAGGCGTTCTGCGCCCTGCTGGCCCGCTTCAACCTCGCGATGGAGTCGTACACGGCGGACCAGCAGGGCCACTGACCCCCTTAGCCCAGCGCCTGGGTGAGGTCGGCCAGCAGGTCGTCGATCGACTCGATGCCGACCGAGACGCGCACCAGGTCGGCCGGCACCTCCAGCGGCGAACCGGCCGCCGAGGCGTGGGTCATCCGGCCCGGGTGCTCGATCAGCGACTCCACGCCGCCCAGCGACTCGCCCAGGGTGAACAGCCGCGCACGGTTGCAGACCTCGACGGCCGCCTCCTCGCCACCGGCGACCCGGAACGAGACCATGCCGCCGAAGGCCTTCATCTGCTTGGCGGCGATGTCGTGGCCGGGGTGCTCGGGCAGGCCCGGGTAGAGCACCTGGCTGACCTTGGGGTGGCCCGCCAGCAGCTCGGCGACCTTCTCCGCGTTGGAGCTGTGCCGGTCCATCCGGACGCCCAGGGTCTTGATGCCGCGCAGTACCAGCCAGGCGTCGAACGGCCCGGAGACGGCGCCCATCGCGTTCTGGTGGTACGCGACCTCCTCGCCGAGGCCCGCCTCGGCGAGCACCAGCGCACCGCCGACCACGTCCGAGTGGCCGCCCATGTACTTGGTGGTGGAGTGCACGACCGCGTCCGCTCCGAGCGCGATCGGCTGCTGCAGGTACGGGCTGGCGAAGGTGTTGTCGACCACCAGCAGCGCCCCGGCACCGTGCGCGACCTCGGCCAGCCCGGCCAGGTCGGTGATGCCGAGCAGCGGGTTGGACGGGGTCTCGACCCACACCGCGCGGGTGTTGGGGCGCAGCGCGGCGCGGACGTCGTCCAGCTTCTGGGTGTTGGCGACGGAGAACTCGACGCCCCAGCGGGTCAGCACCTTGGCGAACAGCCGGAAGGTGCCGCCGTAGGCGTCGTTGGGGATCACGATGTGGTCGCCCGGCTTGAGGACGGTGCGCAGCAGGGTGTCCTCGGCCGCCAGGCCGGAGGCGAAGGCGAGGCCGCGGGCGCCGCCTTCGAGGGCCGCGAGGCACTCCTCCAGCGCGGTGCGGGTGGGGTTGGCGCTGCGGCTGTACTCGTAGCCGCCCCGCAGGCCGCCCACCCCGTCCTGCTTGTAGGTGGACACCTGGTAGATCGGCGTGACGACGGCCCCGGTCTGGGGGTCTGCTTCCTGACCCGCGTGGATGGCGAGGGTCTCGAAGCCCTGGGGAAGCTGGTGCTCGGTCATGGCTCCGAGCCTAACGGCCGTACCGCCGTGCGCCTGCCGGAATGCCCGGACCTCCCGGACCGGACCCCCGGAGTCCGCCGGGCCGGATCCCCGGAATCCGCCGGACCGGATCCCGGGAGCCGCCCGAGCCGGAATCCGCGGGCCGTCCGGTGCGTTGAATCCTGGGCAACCCTCCCTACCCCGATGGAGCAGGCCGTGCTGTTCGACCGCCACAAGACCTCGCTCGTCCCCGCCGACCAGGCGCTGCCCGGCCGCCCGGCCCCGGCCTTCGCCCTGACCGAGCCGCACACCGTCCTCGGCCACCCGCTGACCGGCCCGTACCCGCAGGGGCTGGAGGTGGCCGACTTCGGGCTGGGCTGCTTCTGGGGCGCCGAGCGCACGTTCTGGCGGCTGCCCGGCGTCTGGACGACGCTGGTCGGCTACCAGGGCGGCCACACGCCGAACCCGACGTACGAGGAGGTGTGCAGCGGGCTGACCGGGCACACCGAGGCGGTCCGGGTGGTGTTCGACCCCGCGGTGGTGTCCTACGAGCGGCTGTTGAAGGCCTTCTGGGAGGCCCACGACCCGACCCAGGGCAACCGCCAGGGCAACGACGTGGGCACCCAGTACCGCTCCGCGCTGTACACCCACTCCCCCGCCCAGGCCGCCGCCGCGGCCGCCACCCGGGACGCCTTCCAGCCCGCCCTGACCGCGCTCGGTCACGGCCCGATCACCACCGAGATCGCCGAGGCCGGCCCGTTCTACCCGGCCGAGCCGTACCACCAGCAGTACCTGTCGGACGCCAAGAACCCCAACGGCTACTGCGGTCTCGGCGGCACCGGCGCCTCCTGCCCGATCGGGGTGGCCCGCACCCAGGGCTGACCGCCCGGCGTCGGGCCGTCCGGGCGCCCGCCACCCCGGCCCGGCGCCCGCTACCCGAGGTGACCGTTCCCCGGGGCGGGCGCAGACTGGAAGGGCCAGCAAGGGCGGCCCGGCCACCTGTTGGCGGCCGGGCCGTTCCTCGTGAGAGGAGTGCGCCATGTCCGGTCTGGTCCGCATGAGTTTCGAGGCTCCCGAGGAGGTCCGCCCGTTCGAGGACGGCTCGGGGGAGCTGCGGCTGGTCAACCTGGACGGCGGCCCGGTCGGCCGGGCCGTGTTCCAGCCGGGGTGGCAGTGGTCCAAGCACGTGAAGCCGATCGCGGGGACGGACAGCTGCCGGGCGGCGCACCTGGGGTACGTGGTCTCCGGCCGGATGCGGATCGTCATGGACGACGGCGAGCAGGCCGACTACGGCCCGGGCGACTTCATGATCTGCCCGCCCGGCCACGACGCCTGGATCCTGGGCGACGAGCCGTGCGTGATCGTGGACTGGCAGGGCTTCGCGGACTACGCGAAGCGGTGAACGCGGCCGCCCGCCGCCTCGGGCGGGCCGAGGGGCGGGCGGAAGCAGCGGTGCTGAGCTGGAACGTCCGGGCGGGAACGTCCGGGCGGGAGCGGGTCAGACCGCGCTGCCGGCCTTCCAGTCGGCCCAGCCGAGGTTCCAGCCGTTCAGGCCGTTGTCCGGGGCGACGGTCTTGTCCCCCGAGTTCCGGACCTCGACGACGTCGCCGACCATCGAGGACTTGTAGAACTTGAAGCCGTCCGTGCTGCTGTCCTGGGCGCCCTTGGCGTCCTGGAGGCCGACGCAGCCGTGGCTGGTGTTCTGCCCGCCGAAGATCGACGACGGCGACCAGTAGTTGCCGTGGATGAAGGTGCCCGAGGTGGTGAGGCGCTGGGCGTGCGGCACGTCGGCGATGTCGTACTCGCTGCCCAGGTTGACGGTCTGCGAGTTCATCCGGGTCTGGGTGAACTGCTCGGAGATCACCATCTTGCCGCCCCAGGTGGTGTGCTCGGAGGAGCCGCCGGAGATCTTGTAGACGGCGCTGACCTGGCCGTCCGTGGTGACGGTGAGCTTCTTGGTGGCGAGGTCGGCGACGCTGGTCTGGGCCCGGCCGATGGTGAAGGCGACGTCCTTGGACTGGGTGCCGTAGACGCCCTTCGCGCCCTCGACGTCCTTGAGCCGGAGCTTGAGGGTGACCTTGGTGCCCTTGGCCCAGTACTCCTGCGGCCGGAAGTCGAGGCGGGTGCTGGAGAACCAGTGCCCGACGATCTCGACGCCCGGCTCCGCTATCACGGTGATCGCCGACTGGACGGCCTTCTTGTCCGTGATCGGCTTGCTGAAGTTGATCGAGACCGGCATGCCGACGCCGACCGTCGAGCCGTCCTCGGGGGTGAAGTAGCCGACGAAGGTGTTGGCCGGGGTCGCCGTGGTGAAGCTGGCGTTGGCGTCCGCCTCCAGCTTGTCCTTGTCGACGCCGCTGGCGGTCACGGCGTACTTGGTACCGCTGGCCGGGGCCGCGGCCGAGGTCCAGCTGGTGTTGTCGCTGGAGAGCTGGCCGGCCAGCTCCTTGCCGGTGGAGTCGGTGACCTTGACGTTGGTCAGGGTGCCGCCCGCGACGGTGACCTTGACCGGCTCGCTGAAACTCGCGCCGGTGGTGCCGTCCGCGGGGGTGACGGTGATCACGGCCGTCGAGGTCTTCGGCGCGCTGCTGCCGCCGCCGGAACCCGGGGTGCCGCCGCCGTTGCCGGAGCCGCCGTTGCCACC
This sequence comes from Kitasatospora sp. NPDC059160, assembly GCF_042755465.1. Taxonomy (NCBI): domain Bacteria; kingdom Bacillati; phylum Actinomycetota; class Actinomycetes; order Kitasatosporales; family Streptomycetaceae; genus Kitasatospora; species Kitasatospora sp. NPDC059160. The sequence goes on from NZ_JBHZCN010000022.1 coordinate 93,655, forward strand.
ACCGCCGCTGCCGCCGCTGTTGTCGTTGCAGGCCGCGAGCAGCAGGACCGGCGCGCCGATCAGGCCCGCGAGCACTCCGCGTCGGCTCCAGTTGACTCCGGCCACCCGCCCCTGACCGTCCCGTGCCGTCACGTCGCGTCTCCCTGCTGATCATCCCGGGCAATTACGGATACAGAAACGCAATCCGGCCGCTCACGGTTCCACCATCGAAGGGTAAGCGATCGTATGAGATGACCCAACTTCCCGCTGAGCATGGACAAAACACCCGGTCCGCCGGGGGCGGACCGGGTGTTCAGGGGTGGTGACGGCGCGAACGGCCGTTACTCGGCGGACTCCTCCACGGAGTACTCGTCCCACTCCTCGTTCTCGGGGTCGAACTCGGTCTGCGCCGACTCCCAGGTCGCCGAGGCGAGCTCCACGCCCGGGACGTCGCCGAGCAGCGCGACCGGGTCGATGAAGTGGGCGAGCGAACCCGACGGGTCCACCTCGATGGCGTCGACGGACTGGGCGCGCTCCTCGTCGTCGAGGTACTCGTCCCCGGCGACCTGCTGCAGGGCCGCGGCCTTGAGCGCGCCCTCGTCGGTGATCTCCGCGATGAGCTCGATCTTGAGCTTGACGTAGCGCGGGGCGTCGGTCGTTTCAGTGCTGGTCATGCCAGCGAGCGTACGGGACCACGGGCCCCCCGGCGTGCACGGAAGGGGCCGGCCCCTCGGAACAGGACCGGCCCCGCCGTGCTCCGGACCGGCTCCCCCACCCGGGAGCCGCGGAGCCGCGCCGTGACGGCGCGGTGATCGCCCGTGGGAGCCGCCGCACCCTGTCGACCGGCCGGAGCCGGGCAGGGTCGGGACGACGGCGCCCCCACGGAGGGGCCCCTCCCTCCGAATCAACGGTCGGGGAGGGCGGACACGGCGGCCGGGTCAGGACCGTCCGACGTGACCGGAGCCGGCCGCGGTCACCGGGGAGCCGCTCCCGGTGGACCACTGCCGTCTCGCGCGGCGTCTTGCCGTTGACCACCACGATGCCGGAGCCGTGTTAACCACGTGCTGCGGGCAGGTGACGCCGGTGTACCACTTCGCGCGTGGACGAATCCTCCGGATCCGGCCGCGGGCGGGGCGGGGTGAGCGGTCGTCAGTGCGCGCCGCGGGTGGTCAGGTAGCCCAGCAGGTCCTGGCGGGTGACGATGCCCTGCGGCTTGCCCTCCACCAGCACGACCGCCGCGTCGGCCTTCTCCAGCACGGTCATCAGGTTGGTGACGGTCTCGCCCGAGCCGACCACCGGCAGCGGCTTGGACATCACCTTGTCCAGCGTGTCGGTCAGCTCGATCTCCTTGGCGAAGATGCCCTCCAGCAGCAGCTTCTCCACCACGGAGCCGATCACCTCGCCGGCCATGATGTCCGGGTGCCCGGCGCCCGGGGAGACCACCGGCATCTGCGAGACGCCGTACTCGCGCAGCACCCGGACCGCCTCGGCGACCGTCTCGTTCGGGTGCATGTGGACGAACTGCGGGACGCCGCCCTGCTCGATGCCCTCCTTGCGGACCAGCACCTCGCTGATGTGGGCCTCGTCGGTGGCCGAGGGCAGGAAGCCGTAGTCGGCCATCCAGTCGTCGTTGAAGATCTTCGACAGGTAGCCGCGGCCGCCGTCCGGCAGCAGCACCACGACGACGTCGTCCGGCCCGAGCTTCTTGGCGACCTCCAGCGCGGCCACCACGGCCATCCCGCAGGAGCCGCCGACCAGCAGGCCCTCCTCCTTGGCGAGGCGGCGGGTCATCTGGAACGAGTCCTTGTCGGAGACGGCGACGATCTCGTCCGCGACGCCGCGGTCGTAGGCGGTCGGCCAGAAGTCCTCACCGACGCCCTCGACCAGGTACGGACGGCCGGTGCCGCCCGAGTAGACCGAGCCCTCCGGGTCCGCGCCGACGACCTTGACCTTGCCGCCGGACGCCTCCTTGAGGTAGTTGCCGGTGCCGGAGATGGTGCCGCCGGTGCCGACGCCCGCCACGAAGTGGGTGATCTTCCCCTCGGTCTGCTCCCACAGCTCCGGGCCGGTGGAGTGGTAGTGCGAGGCCGGGTTGTCCGGGTTGGAGTACTGGTCCGGCTTCCAGGCGTTCGGGGTCTCGCGGACCAGGCGGTCGGAGACGTTGTAGTAGGAGTCCGGGTGCTCCGGGGCGACGGCGGTCGGGCAGACCACGACCTCGGCGCCGTACGCGCGCAGGGTGTTGATCTTGTCGGTGGACACCTTGTCCGGACAGACGAAGATGCACTTGTAGCCCTTCTGCTGGGCCACGATCGCCAGGCCGACGCCCGTGTTGCCGGAGGTCGGCTCCACGATCGTGCCGCCCGGCTTGAGGGCGCCCGAGGCCTCGGCGGCCTCGATCATGCGCATCGCGATGCGGTCCTTCACCGAGCCACCGGGGTTGAAGTACTCGACCTTGGCCAGCACTGTCGCGGTGATGCCCTCGGTGACCTTGTTCAGCTTGACCAGTGGCGTGTTGCCGACCAGGTCGATGATCGAGTTGTGGTACCGCACGGGGGTCCTCCCGGTCTATGGGCATGCGAGTGCATTCGGTACTGCAAAGCCTAGGGCGTGCCACGTGCCCCAGCCCTCCCTTCCCGCACTCCCCCCACCGCCGCCGCGCTCCCCCAATGGCCCACCCCCGACCGCGCCCCCGGTACTCCCGCCCTCCGCGCGGGTAAGAGCGCTGTGCAGGCATGGCCGTGTCCCCGGAGGGGGCGGCACGAGGACGCGAAGGGGGCACCGGATGCCAGGGGCACAGGACTCGCGGGCCCGGGTGGCCCGTCGGATCGCCACCGCGGCGGCGTACGGCGGGGGCGGGCTCGGACTGCTCGGCGTGGGCCTGGTGGGCCTGCTGCTGACCGAGAGCAAACTCGCCGTCCAGGCCATCGGCGTCCTGGAGACCGTCCCGCCCAAGGCCGACGGCGTCTACGGCGAGGCCTTCGCCGACGGCGCCGCGCCGCCGCGCCCGCCGCTCGTGCTGGCCGTCCTCGGCGACTCCACCGGCGCCGGCCTGGGCGTGGCCCGCGGCCGGGAGACCCCGGGCGCGCTGCTGGCCGCCGGTCTGGCCTCGGTCGCCGAGCGCCCGGTGCGGCTGGTCAACGTGGCCCGCTCCGGCGGCCGCTCGGCCGACCTCTCCGGCCAGCTGGAACGGGCCCTGCGGCACCGCCCGGACGTCGCCGTGATCATCGTCGGGGCCAACGACGTGACCCGGCACAGCCCGGCCCAGCTCGCCGTCCGCCAGCTCGGCGAGGCCGTCGCCGCGCTGCGCGCCAACGGCTGCGAGGTGGTGGTGGGCACCTGCCCGGACCTCGGGACGATCAAGCCGGTGCGCCCGCCGCTGCGCTGGGTGGCCCGGCGGCTGAGCCGCCAGCTGGCCGCCGCGCAGACCATCGCGGTGGTGGAGGCGGGCGGGCGCACCGTCTCGCTGGGCTCGCTGCTCGGCCCGGAGTTCGCCGCCCGCCCGGAGATGTTCGCCGCCGACCGCTACCACCCCTCGGCCCAGGGCTACGCCACCGCCGCGATGGCCGTGCTGCCCTCGGTCTGCGCCGCGCTGGACCTGTGGCCGGAGGAGGAGCGCCCGAGCACCGCCCGCCCCGGCGGGGCGGCACTGCCGGGCGAGACGGTGCTGCCGGTCGCGGTGGCCGCCGCGGCCGCGGCCGACCGGGCGGGCACCGAGGTCGCGGCCGTGGACCCGGGGGGCCCGGGCCGGCGCTGGGCCCTGCTGCGCCACCGGCTGCGGGTCGGCCCGGACGCGGCCCCGGAGCCCGGCCCGGTGCCCGGCAACACGTCGGCCAGCTCACACGCCGGGGCCGGTGACGACTGAGCTACCAAGCGGTAACTTTCCTCCCGGACCGCCAGGTCCGCCGTCACCCAGCGAGGAGCCCGCAATGCCCGAAGCCGTCATCGTCAGCGCCACCCGTTCGCCGATCGGCCGGGCGTTCAAGGGCTCCCTCAAGGACGTCCGCCCGGACGACCTGACCGCCCACGTCATCCAGGCCGCCCTGGCCAAGGTCCCGCAGCTCGACCCGCGCGAGATCGACGACCTGATGCTCGGCTGCGGCCTCCCGGGCGGCGAGCAGGGCCACAACCTGGCCCGCATCGTGGCCGTGCAGATGGGCATGGACTACCTGCCCGGCGCCACCATCACCCGCTACTGCTCCTCCTCCCTGCAGACCACGCGGATGGCACTGCACGCGATCAAGGCCGGCGAGGGCGACGTCTTCATCTCGGCCGGCGTCGAGACCGTGTCGCGCAGCGTCAACGGCACCTCGGACGGCATGCCGGGCACCATGAACCCGCTCTTCGACGACGCCCAGGCCCGCACCAAGAAGCGCGCCGAGGAGGGCGGCGGCGAGTGGCACGACCCGCGCGCGGACGGCCTGGTGCCGGACGCCTACATCGCGATGGGCCAGACCGCGGAGAACCTGGCCGCGCTCAAGGGCATCACCCGCGCCGACCAGGACGAGTTCGGCGTCCGCTCGCAGAACCTCGCCGAGGCCGCCATCAGGGCCGGCTTCTGGGAGCGCGAGATCACCCCGGTCACCCTGCCGGACGGCACCGTGGTCAGCACCGACGACGGCCCGCGCGCCGGAGTCACCCTGGAGGGCGTCTCCGGCCTCAAGCCGGTCTTCCGCCCCGACGGCACCGTCACCGCCGGCAATTGCTGCCCGCTGAACGACGGCGCGGCCGCGCTGGTCATCATGTCCGACACCAAGGCCCGCGAGCTCGGCATCACCCCGCTCGCCCGGGTGGTCTCCACCGGCGTCAGCGCCCTCTCCCCCGAGATCATGGGCTACGGCCCGGTCGAGGCCTCCAAGCAGGCGCTCCGACGGGCCGGCCTGACCATCGACGACATCGACCTGGTCGAGATCAACGAGGCCTTCGCGGCCCAGGTCATCCCGTCCTACCGCGACCTCGGCGTCGACCTGGACAAGCTGAACGTCAACGGCGGCGCCATCGCCGTCGGCCACCCCTTCGGCATGACCGGCGCCCGGATCACCACCACGCTGATCAACTCCCTGCAGTGGCACGACAAGCAGTTCGGTCTGGAGACCATGTGCGTCGGCGGCGGCCAGGGCATGGCGATGGTCATCGAGCGCCTCAGCTGACGCTCCCCCCGTGCTCCGAAGGGTCTGGACCACCCGTTTGGAGTGACCGTGGGTAATTGAGGGCCGGATCACACCGAGAGGTCGATCCGGCCCTCTTCGCGGTCGTTTCCGGTCCCGGGATCGACACTGCGGAGCGGATCAACTCCACTGCGTAGAACGGTGTTACCTAACAATTTGGGGACAAGAGCGAAAGTCCCGGACTAATTAGACATTCGCCACTGCGGTAACAGCCCCGGATGGGGCAGTGTGGACACGTAACCCCGTTCCGCTCCTCGCTAGGAGTACGTTCCGTGAGCGTCGTCTACACCACCCTGCTGCTGATCCTGATCACCGTGTCGACCGCCGTGCTGCTGCGCCTCCGGGGCATCTCCCGGCGGCTGGACGCACAGGCGGCGGCCCAGACCGGGCCCGCACCGGTGGACGAGGCCGCGATACGCCGGGCCGTCGCCGAGGCCCTGGCCGCCGACCGCGAGCGGGAGATCACCGAGGCCCGGGCCTTCTGGGCCGAGCAGGAGGCCCGCGCGGCCGAGGACGCCCCGCTGTTCGACTCCCCCTTCGCCGGGGCGCCCTTCACCGAGGCACTGGCCGGCACCGACGAGTGGCCGCTGTTCTTCCCCCGCCCCACCGGCCCGCAGGACGCCGCCGACAACGCCGGGACGATGGACCCGGAGTTCGGCGAGGCGCTGCGCTCCGCGCTGGAGGACCTGATCACCGAGGGCGGCACCGGCCCGGCCGAGCCGGGCACCGAGGGCGGCACCCCGCTGCGCCCCGGCCACCCGGCCGGCGAGCCCACCAAGGACGCCCGCGCCCGCCGCGAGGCCGACCTGCTGGCCACCGGCCTGGAGGCCGGGCTGCTGGACGCCGAGCCGCTCGTGGAGGAGGCCCCGGTCGCCGCCCCCGACCCGCGCCGCCACCCCTCCCACCCCGACTTCGTACCGAGCCAGGCGCCCTCCCGGGAGTGGACCGACACCCGGCTCGCCGCCCTCGCCGAGGAGGCCGTCGCCCTGACCGACGTCCGCCCGGGCCCGCTCGGCACCCTGGACGTGTACGCCTTCGCCGACGGCACCACGCTGTGCGTGGCCCCGGGCGACCGGGAGGCCGCCTACCGGCTGATCGACGCGGTCCGTGCCGGTGAGCACGTCCGACTGCTCGGCGGCTCGCGGTTCTCCGGCTCCTACTCGCTGACCTTCTCCACCGACGAGGAGGCCGTCTACGTGCTCGCCGACCGGGTGGTCGCCAGCATCTGACCGGACCTCAGCCACGCAGCAGGACCGAAGGCCGCCCGGGTCGCGGGGTTACCGACCCGGGCGGCCTTCGGCGTGTCCGGCTCCTGGCGGGCCAGGCAGCTCAGCCGCAGAGCGAGGCCGTCTCCCGCACCGCGGCCACCGCCCCGGCCAGCAGCTCGTCCACCGCCACCGGCCCGTCCGGCAGCGCCACCACGGCCCCCTCCGGCAGCGCCGCGAGCGCGGCCGCCAGGTCGTGCCCGGCGACGGCCAGCTGGTCCCCCGCCGCGAAGGCCCCGGCGTCCGGGAACTCCCGCTCCGGCCCGCCCTCCACGGCCAGCGCCAGCGCGGCCAGCCGCCGGGCCAGCGCCAGCACGGCCGCCGCCCGCGAGGCGTGCCCGGGCACGGCGCCCAGCAACTTGCTCTGCGGCAGCGAGCGGAAACGATCCGCCAGTCCGTCGACGGCTACGACCAGGGGCTGTACGTCATGCATGGGGAGGAGCCTAGGCCTGTCTCCCGGGTTTTGTCGGATCAGGTCGCGGCGTTGGGGTGCGTGCATCGCAAGGCGGAGGAGGGAGCCACTGCGGAGCATTGGCGACTGACGACAACGCGGCGAGGTGCGTGCCCCGGCGTCGCGGACCCGGCAGGAACCCGGGAGACAGGCCTGAACGCCGCCGGGCCCCGGAGCAGAGAATGCTCCGGGGCCCGGCGGCAGTGGGTGGCGAGGACCGGGGGTGCGTCAGTCGTCGCCGCGCAGGATCGCGATCAGTCGCAGCATCTCCATGTAGATCCAGACCAGCGACAGGGTGAGCCCGAAGGCGGCCCGCCAGGACTCGCGCTGCGGGGCGCCCTGGGCGATGGCCTCCTCGATCGACGCGAAGTCCAGCGACAGGAAGAAGGCGCCCAGGCCGATGCCGATCAGGCCGACCACGATGCCCAGCGGGCCGGAGCGCAGGCCCATGTCGGCGCCGAAGGCCATCGCGATGACGTTGACCAGCATCAGCAGCACGAAGCCCAGGGCGATCGCCAGGCCGATCCGCTGGTAGCGCGCGGTGACCCGGATCCGGCCGCTCTTGTAGGCGAACAGCATCGCCGCGAAGACCGCCGCCGTGCCCAGCACCGCCTGGATCACGATGCCGTTCAGCATGGTGTTGAAGGCGTGCGAGACGGCGCCCATGGCGAAGCCCTGGAGGGCCGCGTAGGTCAGGATCAGCGGCGGGCTGACGCTGTTCTTGAACGAGACCACCAGGCCGACGACCATGGCCACCAGGCTGGCGCCGATCGCGAAGCCGAAGTTCTCGAACGGCAGCGTGAACCAGGCCACCGCACCGGCGGCGACCAGGGTGAGCAGCGTCATCGCCGTGCGGGCGACCACGTCGTCGAGCGTCATCCGCCCGGTGGCCGCCGGGCCGGCCGACGGCCCGTTGTACATCTGGTAGAGCTGCTCGTCCGTCAGCGGGCCCTGCCCCTGCGGCTGGGCGTAGGGCGTGCCCGCGTACGGGTTGCCGTGCTGGCCCCCGGCCTGCGCGGTGCCACCGAACCCCGCGTAACCGGGCTCGCGGGTGAAAGAACCCTCCCGCGAGAAGACCGGGTTGCTGCTTCTCATGTGCACATTCCCTCCGTGGCGGCACTGCACCGCCCAGGTACCAGGGTAATGGCTTGGCAAAAATTCCGGGATACGCCGCGAGGAGGATCCGGTGAACGACTCCCGGCGGGGACGCCGGAGGCGCCCCCGCGGGTCGTTGCGGTGCCCGGAGCCGGACTCGAACCGGCACGGCCTCGCGGCCAAGCAGTTTTAAGCTGCCCGTGTCTGCGTTCCACCATCCGGGCGTCCTGCGAACCACCCCTGAGACTAGTCGCCCGGCTCACCCTTTCGCATGTTCCCAGCCCGGGAAGTTGTCATGTTTCCTTGCCATCTGACGAATAGTTCGAGATTCGGCCACGAAGCACGGTGATTCCGGCCACCGCACCGTCCTCAGGGTTCCCGTCATACCCCAGGAGGAGGGTCCGGCACCGCCCGTACGCCCAGCGGTGGTCGGGCCAACCGTTCGAGGGGTCGACGCCGAACCATGATCACGTCGCGGAGCATGGAGGTACGAATCCGCGAACCCCCGAGGAGCACCCCCGTGACCACGTCGACCGCAACCGCCGTCCGTACCGGCCTGGCGGCCGCCCGCGCCACCGGCCTGAACAAGGTCTACGGGGAGGGGGAGACCCGGGTCGTCGCCCTGGAC
>NZ_JBHZCN010000023.1:0-11659 GCF_042755465.1 Kitasatospora sp. NPDC059160
ATGACCACCCGCCTGACCGCCAGCCCCGACAGAATCGGGCAATACCTCCGCCCGAAACCCTTCGCGGCAGCCTAAATCGGTATCGAACGCCCTCTGAGGGGCGGTTCGGAGGTGTTCGCGGCCTGGTGCTCGGAGCCGGTCGGCCGGGACGTCCGGGTGGTCGTGGTGGACGCGCTCTCGGCCCGCTCGGTGATCGTCGAGCTCCTGCCGTCCTAGGACGGCCCTTGAGGCGCGCGTCGCAATCCCGCAGGTCAGGTGGCCCAACAGGTCAGGTGGTCGATCATGTTCTTCTGGCACGTTCCCGCGCCCAACGAGGCGATGCTCATCTCCGGTTCCAAGCACCAGGCGCAGGACACCCAGTTCCGCATCGTCACCGGCCACGGCAGCCTGGTCCTGCCGGTCAAGCAGAAGGTCCGGATGCTCTCCCTGGCCCTCCGGGAGGCGGAGATCGCCGAGGACTGCGTCACCCAGCAGGGGATCCGGCTCACCGTGCGTGCGGTCTGCGTGTTCAAGGTCGGCGACGACGCCGTGTCGATCGCCAACGCCGCCCGCCGCTTCCTCTCCGAACAGGACCAGATGGAGGAGCTCGTCGGCCGGATCTTCGCCGGCCACCTGCGGTCGATCATCGGCGGGCTGACCGTGGAGCAGATCATCCGGGAGCGCAGCAGGGTCGCCCAGGAGGTGATGGCGGGCAGCCATGGCGAGATGGAGAAGCTGGGCATCGTGGTCGACGCGCTGCAGATCCAGGAGATCGAGGACTCGACCGGCTACATCGACAACCTGGCCGCGCCGCACGTGGCGGCCGTCGCCAGCCAGGTCCGGATCGCCCAGGCCAAGGCCGACCAGGAGGCCACCGAACGGGAGCAGCAGGCGGCCGCCCTCAAGGCCGAGTACGAGCGCGACACCGCGATCAAGCGGGCCGGCTTCCTCGCCGAGACGGAGCAGTCCAGGGCCCGCGCCGCCCAGGCGGGCCCGCTCGCCGAGGCCCGGGCCTCCCAGGACGTCATCGAGGAGCAGACCGCCCTCGCCCAGCGTCGGGCCGGGCTGGCGGCGCAGCAGTTGGAGGCGGAGGTGCGGCGCCCGGCGGACGCGGAGGCGTACCGGCAGCGGACGCTGGCCGAAGCCGCCCGTGACCGGGTGAAGTTCGAGGCGGACGGCAACGCCTACAGTGAGCGGGCGCTCGCCCAGGCCCAGGCGGACGCCAACACGGCCCGGGCGGACTCCCTGCGCGGCGGCAACCAGGAACTCATCGCCGCCAACCGGATCGTGGAGAACCTTCCGGCCCTCGCGGACGCGGCCGCCCGGGGCATGTCCGGAGCCGAACTCACCGTCCTCAACGGCAGCGACGGCGTCAACCAGATGGCGGCCGGCATCGTCAGCCAGGGCCTCGCGATCCTGCACTCCCTGCAACACTCGACGGCCGTGGCCGGCGACGGCAAGCCCGTACCCCGTCGCCCCGCGGCCTAGACGTCGGTGAGGGGGACGGTCGGGTCTGCCAGGCGGCCGGCGTCCACTTCGCGCCTGGAGACGATCAGTTCGCGGACCGGGTCCACCACGTCCCAGACGTTGACGTTCATCCCGGCGAGCACCCGGCCCCCGGAGAGCCAGAAGGCGATGAACTCCCGCCCGGCGACGTCGCCCCGGAAGACCACCCGGTCGTAGCCGCCGGGCTCGGCGTAGCCGACGTACTCCAGGCCCAGGTCGTACTGGTCCGAGAAGAAGTACGGGACCCGGTCGTAGACGGCGTCCGGCTGCCCCAGCAGGGCCCGGGCGGCGGTCTGCGGCTGGTTGAGGGCGTTGGCCCAGTGTTCGACCCGCAGGTGCCGGTCGAACAGCGGGTGGTAGGCGTTGGCGACGTCGCCGGCCGCGTAGACGTCCGGGTCGGAGGTGCGCAGGTGCTGGTCGGTCTTGATGCCGTTGTCCACCTCCAGGCCGGCGGCCTCGGCCAGTGCGGTGGCGGGGGAGATGCCGATGCCGACCACCACCGCGTCGGCCGCCAGCTCGGTGCCGTCGGCGAGCTTCACGCCGCTCACCGTGCCGTCGGCGCCGGTGAGTTCGGCGACATGCACGCCGAAGCGCAGGTTTACGCCGTGGTCGCGGTGCAGGTCGGCGAAGACCTGGGCGACCTCGCGGCCGAGCACCCGCAGCAGCGGCAGCTCCAGCGACTCCAGGACGGTGACCTCGGCACCCGCCGCGCGGGCCGCGGCCGCCACCTCCAGGCCGATCCAGCCGGCGCCGACCACGGCGATCCGGGCGCCCGGCCGCAGCACGGCCTTGATCCGGTCGCTGTCCTCGACCCGGCGCAGGTAGAGCACGCCGTCCTGGTCCGCGCCGGGCACCGGCAGCCGGCGCGGCGCCGAGCCGGTGGTCAGCAGCAGCTTGTGGTAGCCGATCTCGCCGTCGTCGGCGAGGGTCACGGTGCGGGCGGCCGGGTCGATCGCGACGACCGGGGTGCCGAGCCGCAGCGTGACGTCGTGCTCGGCGTACCACTGCGGCGGGTGGACGTGGAGCTTCTCCCGGGCCTCCTTGCCGAGCAGGTAGCCCTTGGAGAGCGGCGGGCGCTCGTACGGGCGCTCGTGCTCCTCGCCGATCAGCACGATGCCGCCCCGGTACCCGGCCCCGCGCAGGGCCTCGGCCGCCTTGGCGCCGCCCAGGGAGGCCCCGACGATCACGATCGGCCGTTCGCTGCCCGCCATGCCCGACTCCTTGCTCTCCGTGGACGATCCGGGCTCAGCCTGCCGCCGAACGGGTGGTGTGTCGAGACCGCGCCGGGCGCGCCGCGCCGCGCTCGCCCGAACGGGTGAACGGGGGGAGTTCGACGACGGGCCTCACGGCGTCGTCGCGTCCCTGACCAGCGCGGTGTCGGTGAACTGCTCGAAGCGGACGATCCGCCCGCCGCGTACGACGAAGTGGTGGGCGACCCGTACCGCGAGCGGTCGTCCGGTGGCCTTGTGGACGGCCGTGTAGCGGGCCAGGACCACCACGTTCTCGCCGTCCACCACGTACAGGTCGTCGTGAGCCGTCCAGTTGTCCCACTCGGCGGCCAGCCGCTCCATCACATTGGCGGTGACGCCCTTCGGGGTGCGGTAGGTGCCGGCCAGCGGGAAGCCGGCCATCTCGGTCCACTCGACGTCGTCGGCGAGGGTGCTGCGCAGGGCGGCCAGGTCGCCCCGGGCGGAGGCCAGGTACTGGCGGCGCACCACGTCGGCGGGGGCGGCGGACTCGGCGAAGCCGGCGACGTCCCTGGGGATCTCGATCATCGCGCGCTCAACCCCACGCCATCTCGCCCATGGCGACCTTGGTGCCGATGTCGACGGCGATCCGCAGCCCGAGGTCCGGGAAGCGCCGTTCCAGCGCCTCCTTCGCGGCGGCGGCGTCCGCGGCCCGGCCCAACTCGGTCTCGAAGGCCCGCAGGTAGGCGCGGGTGTGGTCGAGGGCGTTGAGGTCGGTGGGCGCGTCGGCGACCCGGTGGCCGGCCGCCAGCCAGGTCGGGTGGAGGGCCTCCATGCCGTCCAACAGGTCGATCCAGGCGGCCCGTTGGGCCGCGGTCGGGGTGTCGGCCGTCCACACGTGCAGGCCCTCGAAGAGCAGCACCCCGCCGAGCACCGCGCGGTGGTGGTGCTGCCACAGGTAGTGCCGGTCGGGGAGGTGGAAGTCGGCGCCGCGCAGTTCGAACCGGTGGCCCTCGAAGACGATCTCGTCCCCGGTCAGCACCTCCGGCCGGACCAGCCGGGTCGGCAGCTCGGGGCCCAGGTGCGACCAGGCGCGCAGCTTGGACTCGTAGGTGTCCTGGATGTGCTGGACGGTCGAGGCGGTGGCCAGGAAGCGTGCCCCGGGGAAGGCGTCCTGGAGCTCCTGGGCGCCGAAGTAGAAGTCCGGGTCGCCGTGGCTGACGAAGACGGTGGTCAGCCGCTTGCCGCTGGCGCGCACCCGCTCGACCAGCCGGCGCCCGTCGGAGCGGGTGAACCCCGCGTCCACCAGCAGCGCGTCGTTCGGTCCGGTGACCAGGACGGCGGTCTTGTTGAGCGAGCTGTCGGGGGCGTCGATGATCTCGAAGTCGAGTGCACTCATGCTTCTGGGTCCCTCCTCGGGCCGGGCACGCCTCGTCGCCAGCATCCCTGCCGGAACCGGCCCGCGCATGCCGGGAAAGCTGATCGGGTGCTCTGTGGGCGGTGCTCGGAGGACATCCCGTGCGCGTCGCCGGTCGCCCCGGCCGCGCCCCAGGAGACTGCCAGGGCCCCATCGTGTTCACGTCATGAGAGGACCGAGGTGAAGCCCAGTCAGAGACCGGCGGCCCCGACCACCGGCTGGAGACGCCGACTAGGCAAGGCGATGAGTTCCGCCCTGGCCTTGACGCTCGTACCCTTCGCCATCTCGCTCGTCGCACCCACCCAGGCCTCGGCGGCCGGCCTGCCCGGCGGGCTCGGGCCCTGCCTGGGCGCGGACTGCCCGGCCCCGTTCCCCCCGGTCAACAACGGCCCCTTCGCGGGCCGCGACGCCGGGATCAACATCTTCGTCGGCGGCGACTTCAACGTCGGCGGCTCGGCCGCCGAGGCCGAGGGCCACGTGGTGACCCTCGGCAGCTTCTCCCAGAACAAGGCCGCGGGAGCCAGCTCCGGGTACAACATCGGCATCGTCGGCGTCGGCTCCCGGGTGCCCCCGCCCGACGGCGCGGACTTCCTCACCGCCGGCGGCAACGTCACCGTCGCCCCCGGCCAGCGGCTCCTGGCCGACGGCGGCGTGGTCCGCTACGCGGGCACCGCCACCGGCACCATCACCGGGACGACGGTCCAGGACGCCCAGGCCGTCACCGCCTACACGCCGCTGCGCGGCCAGTTGCAGTCCGCGAGCGAGTGCTACGCCGGGGTCGGCACGCCCCGCCCGGCCACCGGGACGGCCGTCAACCAGGGCTACCAGACCCTGTTCACCGGCGACGGCAGCTCCGCGCTCCAGGTCTTCAACGTCGACTTCGACCTGGTCGGCAACGGCGGCGGCGCCCAGGGCGTCGCCTTCGCCAACATCCCCGCGAACGCCACGGTGCTGGTCAACCTCACCGGCGGCGCCCGCACCATCAACACCTTCAGCGGCAGCTTCGACGACAACGACCCGTGGAACCGGCTGCGCCCGCGTCTGCTGTGGAACTTCCCGACCGCGAGCACCGTCACCCTCACGGGCTCCGGGCAGTTCCAGGGCAGCGTGCTGGTCGGCAACCCGGCCAGCACCAGCACGATGAACCTGCCCGGCCTGAACGGGCGCTTCTTCACCACCGGTTCGCTGCTGCACAACTCCGGTTCCGGCATGACCGGCACCGAGTTCCACGCCTACCCCTTCAACGGCGACCTGCCCGACTGCGGCAGCCCGCCGATCTCGACCGCGTCGACCAGCGTGACCAAGGTCGACTCGGTGACCTCGCAGCCGCTGGCGGGTGCGGTGTTCCAGCTGTGGCGGGAGACCAACGGCGTCGCCGGCCTGCAGACCACGGGCACCACCCCGGACACCAAGGTCGGTGCCCCGTGCACCACCGGTCCGGACGGCCTCTGCTCCGTCAGTGACCTGCCGCTGGGCACCTACTACTGGCAGGAGACGGCGGCCCCGCCCGGCTACGACCTGCCGCAGCAGCCGGTGACGACGGTGGTGCTGGACACCAACGGGCAGACCGTCCCGGTGACCGTCGCCGACACCAAGAGCCCGGTCGTCGAGACCGCGTCGACCAGTGTGACCAAGGTCGATTCGGCGACCTCGCAGCCGCTGGCGGGTGCGGTGTTCCAGTTGTGGCGGGAGACCAACGGCGTGCCCGGCCTGCAGACTTCGGGTGCGAACCCGGACACGGCGGTCGGTTCGCCCTGCACCACCCCGGCCTCAGGCGTCTGCTCGGCGACCGGCCTGCCGCTGGGCACGTACTACTGGCAGGAGACGGCCGCCCCGGCCGGGTACGACCTGCCGCAGCAGAACGTGACCGAGGTCGTGCTCGACACCAACGGGCAGAACGTCGGCGTGACGGTGGCCGACACCAGGACGGCGGCCCCGACCGCCTCCACGACCGTCACCAAGGTCGACTCCGCCACCGGGCAGCCGCTGGCCGGTGCGGTCTTCCAGCTGTGGCGGGAGACCAACGGCGTTCCCGGCCTGCAGACCACCGGGGCCAACCCGGACACGGCCGTCGGCTCGCCCTGCACCACCGGGGCGGACGGCGTCTGCGCGGCGCACGGCCTGCCCCTGGGCACGTACTACTGGCAGGAGGTCTCCGCGCCCAACGGCTACGAGCTGCCCGACCTGAGCGTGACCACCGTGGTGCTGGACGCCAACGGGCAGACCGTCCCGGTGACCGTCCAGGACACCAAGACCGTCGCCCCGACCGGTTCGACCTCGGTGACGAAGGTCGATTCGGCGACCTCGCAGCCGTTGGCGGGTGCGGTGTTCCAGTTGTGGCGGGAGACCAACGGTGTGCCCGGCCTGCAGACGACCGGCGCGAACCCGGACACGGCGGTCGGTTCGCCCTGCACCACCCCGGCCTCGGGCGTCTGCTCGGCCGACGGCCTGCCGCTGGGCACGTACTACTGGCAGGAGACGGCCGCCCCGGCCGGGTACGACCTGCCGCAGCAGCCGGTGACGACGGTGGTGCTGGACACCAACGGGCAGAACGTCCCGGTGACCGTCAAGGACTCCAAGACGGTCACGCCGACCGGTTCGACCTCGGTGACGAAGGTGGACGCCGACACGGGCAAGCCGTTGGCGGGTGCGGTCTTCCAGCTGTGGCGGGAGACCAACGGTGTACCGGGCCTGCAGACCACCGGGGCCAACCCGGACACGGCCGTCGGTTCGCCCTGCGTCACGTCCGACACCGGCGTGTGCTCGGTGACGGGTCTGCCGCTGGGGACGTACTACTGGCAGGAGACGGCCGCCCCGGCCGGGTACGACCTGCCGCAGCAGCCGGTGACCACGGTGGTGCTGGACACCAACGGGCAGAACGTCCCGGTCACCGTCAAGGACCGGAAGACGGCCGCGCAGACCGGGAAGACCACCGTCACCAAGGTGGACGCCGACACGGGCAAGCCGTTGGCCGGAGCCGTCTTCCAGCTGTGGCGGGAGACCAACGGCGTGCCCGGCCTGCAGACCACCGGGGCCAACCCGGACACGGCGGTCGGCCCGCTGTGCGCGACCGACGTCAACGGCGTGTGCTCGGCGGACAACCTCCCGCTGGGGACGTACTACTGGCAGGAGGTCGTCGCTCCCCCCGGGTACGAGCTGCCGCAGGACGCGGTGTCCACGGTCGAACTGACCAAGGACTGCCCGTGCGTGGAGATCACGGTCGCGGACAGCAAGTGTCCGCCGGAGCCCTGCCCGCCGGAGCCGTGCCCGCCCGAGCCGTGCGACCCGCCGGACCACCCGTGGGGGCCGAACGCCGACCGCATCCCGGTGCCCGAGGTCCACGGGGGGCGCGCCTGACGGACCGCCCCGCGCGTGAGCGCCTGACCTGACGACGTGGCCGGAGGAGCCGAGGACGGCGCCTCCGGCCACCGGCGTGCCCGGCGGTCGGTGCCCGGCCGTCAGTGCCTGGTCCAGAGGGTGAGGTCGCTGCTGGTGGCCACGGCCAGGGTGCGGCCGGTGGGGGAGAAGCCGGCAGTGCGGAAGGTCGACCAGGAGGAGTGGAAGACGTGCCACCAGGTCTCCCCGTGCTGCCCGCCCCGTTCGGGCGCCGTGCCGCCGACCAGCAGCACGCGGTGGTGCGGCCACTCGGGCGCCGGGACGTCGACGGACCAGCCGTCGTCCGTCCCGCTGTGCAGGCCGCCGCCCCACAGGCCGGCCACCGGGATCCGCAGGCTGGCGACCGGGCCGAGGCCGGGGCAGGAGAGGTCCGGGCCGTCCGGGTCCTCCTCCGGGTCGTACTCGCGCTCCAGCTTCTCGCCCGTCACCGCGTCGAACAGGCCGTGCCCGCTGCTGGAGACGGTCAGCACCAGGTCGTGCCCGGTGTCGGGGTGGACGGCGAAGCCGATTCCGAGCAGCCCGCCGACCGGGACGATCCCCCGGCCGACCTGCCGCCACGACGCCGGCGGGGGGATCACCTCGGCAGCCAGGATCCGGTCGCGGAGCTGCTGCTGGAAGGGGGTCAGGACCATGCGGATGATCATCCCACCGACGGTCGGGGCGCTACTCCTCCGTACGGGACAGCCGCAGCAGCGCCAGTGCCCCGACCGCCGTGGTCACCGCCAGCCCGCCCCACAGCAGACCCGGCCCCGCGGCCAGCAGCGCCGTCAGCACCGCCGGAGCCGCCGCCCGGCCGACCCCCATCGACAGCTCCCAGCGGGCCAGCGCCCGCCCCAGCAGGTGCGGCGGCGCGATGGCCGCCACCAGGGCCGTACCGGAGCCGGTGTAGAGGATCTCGCCGAGCGTGTACAGCACGGACACCAGCACGATGCCCACCGTGCCCGGGACCCCGCCCAGCGACCCGGCCGCCCAGAAACCCAGGTACGACAGGCTCAGCGTCGCCCCCGCGGCCGCCAGCACCGACTGCCGGGAGCGCTTCGCCAACCGCAGCACCAGCGCCAGCTGCAGCGCGATCACCAGCACGGTGTTGCCCACGAACACGCCCGAGGACCAGGCCGCGGAGGCGTGCAACTGGAGCACCAGCAGCGCGGGCAGCGCCACCTCCAGCACGTCGAAGCAGAACGCGTACGGCAGGTTGGCCAGGCTCAACAGGGTGATCCGGCGCAGCGGTTCCCCGCCGTCCCCGGCCTCCCCGGCCCGCTCCGCCACCGTCTGCGGCGCCCGGACCCGCAGCGAGGCCACCAGGGCGGCGGCCAGCAGGCTGGCCGTGCCCGTCAGCCCGGCCAGCACCCGGATGGTGTCCGTCCCGCCGGCCACCGCGACCGTCGCCAGCAGGGCGCCCGCGCCCATGCCCGCGTTGCGCAGCGAGCGCCCGGCGGCCAGCGCCGCGTCCCGCAGCCGGCCCTCGGTCAGGGTGCTCACCACGGCGGTGTGGGTGGTCGGCCAGGACTGGCTGCCGATGCCGAACAGCACCGCCGCCGCGGTGAACAGCGGCAGCCCGTCCGCGGCGAGCAGGACCAGCGCGCCCGCCGCCCGCAGCAGCAGGGTGACGGCGGCGGGCAGGGTGCGGGCGCCGGTGTCGATCCAACGGCCGGTCAGCGGCACCATCACCAGTCCGGCGACCATCCCGGCCGACAGGGCCAGGCCGACCGCCCCGGCGGGCAGGTGGAGCATCCCGACGCCGTACAGCAGCAGGAACGGGCGCAGCATGCCGCCGCCCACCGCGTCGACGGCGACGGCCGCCGCGTACCGGGGGCCGCCGGCGGCGGTCAGCAGGCCCAGCAGCGCGGACGGGCCGCCCCGGCCGGTGCCGGTCGGCGGTGCGGGCGGTTCGGTGGTGGGGACGGAGGCGGTGTCGTGGCCGGACTTCTCCTGGATCGGGCTCATGGCCGGTACGGTCCGCCCAGGTGGCGCCGCGTGTCGCGTGGATTGACGGTTAGCGTCAATCGGCGTGGGAGGGGGCGCCGCGGGATGACAGGATTTGATCGTGAGTGTGACCATCGACATCACCGGCCTGCCCGAGGAGCGCCTGCTCTTCGCGCCCTCGCCGCTCGCCGAGCTGAACGCCATGCTGCACGTGCTCGCCGAGCCCGCGCACCACCCGGCGTTGCAGGGCTGGGCGGCCTCCACCACCACGGCGATCCCGCCGGAGCTGTCCGAGCGGCTGCTGGAGGCGGACTTCCTCTGGCGGTCCTCGCGGGCCGACTTCCTGGTGCCCGGTCAGCCCGCCGCCACCCTCGCCGAGGAGCTCGACGCCGTCGACCGGGTCGACGACGAGCTGTACGTGACCGCGGCCCTGATCACCACCTGCGGCTCCTCCCGGCTCAACCGGCGGACGGCCTCCCCGCTCAGCGACCCCGCCGCCAACGAGCGCGCCCGCGAGCTGGCCCTCGCCCGCGGCCCCCGGCAGGCGGCCTTCGCGGACCGGCTGCTCGCCGACCCGCCCGCCGTCCGGGCGCTGGTGCGCCGGATGCTGGAGGACTGCGAGTCGGCGTTCTTCGCCGACGCCTGGCAGCGGGTCCTGCCCGGGCTGGCCGCGGACTCCCGGCACAAGGCCGACCTGCTCGCCCGCCGCGGCCTGGCCGAGGCCATCGGCGCGCTGTCGCCGTCCGTCGGCCTGGACGAGAGCGGCGGGCGGCGGCGGATCGTCATCGACAAGCTCCAGGACTCCGGCACCAGCGGCACCGACGGCAACGGGGTCACCTTCATCCCCACCGCCTTCGGCCGCCCCCACCTGCTGGCGGTGCACGCCCCGGGCTGGCGGCCGGTCCTGCAGTACCCGGTGGCCGAGGCCGGGCTGCCCGAGCCGGTCTCGCTCGCGCTGGTCCAGCAGCGGCTGGAGGCGCTCGCCCACCCGATCCGGCTGCGGCTGGCCCGCACCATCGCCCGCGGCCCGCACACCACCGGCGAACTCGCCGCGGCCTGGCAGTTGAGCGCCCCCGAGGTGTCCCGCCACCTGGCGGTGCTGCGCAAGGCCGGGCTGCTGGTCACCGAGCGGCGCGGGCGGTACATGCTCTACCAGCTGGACCTGTCCGGCAGCGCCCGGCTCGGCGCGGACTTCCTGGAGGCGGTGCTGCGGTGAGCGGGCCGTACGTGAACGGGGGGGGACGGCGGGAACAGCGGGCGGCCGGAACACGTTCGTCCGGTCATGACCGACGACGCTCCTGAGATCCTCCGCTACGCCGCCTTCGCGATCCGCCCCGAGGGCGGCAACCCCGCCGGCGTGGTGCTCGACGCCACCGGACTGACCGCCGAGCGGATGCTCGCCGTCGCCGCCGAGGTCGGGTACTCCGAGACCGCCTTCCTGACCCCGGGCAGTGAGCAGGGCGCCTACCACGTGCGGTACTTCAGCCCGCTGCTGGAGGTGCCGTTCTGCGGGCACGCGACGGTGGCCGCCGCCGTCGCGGTCGCCGAGCGGTCCGGCCCGGGCCGCTACGTGTTCGGCACGGCGGCCGGGGACGTCCCGGTCGAGGTCGAGCGCGGCGCCGACGGCCTGCGGGCGACGCTCACCAGCGTCGAGCCGAAGGTCGAGGAGGTGCCGGCGGCGGACGTCGAGGAGGCGCTCGCGCTGCTCGGCTGGTCGGCCGCCGACCTGGACCCGGCGCTGCCGCCGCGGATCGGCTACGCGGGCGCCCGGCACCTGGTGCTGGCCGCCGGCACCCGCTCCCGACTGGCCCGGCTGGACTACGACTTCGACGGGCTGGCCGCGTTCATGAACGCCCGCGACCTGGTCACCCTGCAGCTGGTCTGGCGCGAGGCCCCCGAGGTCTTCCACGTCCGCGACCCGTTCCCGGTCGGCGGCGTGGTCGAGGACCCGGCCACCGGCGCGGCCGCGGCCGCCTTCGGCGCCTACCTGCGCGAGCTGGGCGCGGTGACCGCCCCGGCCGTGCTGACCCTGCACCAGGGCGAGGACCTCGGGCGCCCGGGCGTGCTGCGGGTCGAACTGCGGGCGGAGGACACCCGGGTGCGGGTCTCCGGCACGGCGGTGGCGATCCCGTAGTGCCTCGGCGCCGAGGGGGAGGGGAGAGGTCCTCCCCCACGGCGCCCCCGCTCAGGACCGGGCGGCGAGCCGCGCCGCCCGGCCGTCCACGCCCCCGTCGACCGTCGCCGCGTC